>SLFT01000493.1 GCA_007124105.1 Candidatus Hydrogenedentota bacterium
CCTGAAAGTTTGCAACAGGCATTGACGTTGGTACGACCCGAGGGCACGGTGGTTCTAAAAACTACATGTGCCGCTCCAATGTATTTTGCGTCTCAGGACGCCGTGGTTAAGGAAGTTCGGATTATTGGTTCACGATGCGGACCCTTCAGGCCGGCGCTTGAAGCGCTGGCGTTGGGCACGGTTGAAACACGCCCCATGATTTCCGAAACGTACCCACTTGACGATGGGCCTTACGCCATGAATCGCGCTGAGGACCCGGGTGTGATGAAAGTTGTATTGCATATATCGGATTGAGACAGGGGAATAAAACGGGTGTTGGTTTAGGCAGATGAACGGGGACACACAAACCAAATGGCGTTGATTACTCGAAACAACGTTTTTGTGTTGAAAATCGAAACGCGAGGCATGTTCGCGCAAGTGACGCTTCACAGCACGGAGCGTCTATCAGAGTTTGCGTTCATGCAGACACTATAGGTACAGTAGGTGCAGAATTTATGTCGGGTCCTATTACGCTGGAATCTTTTTTGTGTCGTCTGAAAGTGCCGTCGCCCGCCCTGGAAACAGAACGTCTTGAGGCGATGCTTGCTATTGAGGCGACGTTGTGGGCTCAGGGCTTCACAAGGATAGCGGGCACGGACGAAGCCGGTCGCGGTCCGCTGGCTGGGCCGGTTGTGGCCGCTGCCGTTGTGCTTGCCGCGCCGGTAGCGGGCGTGAATGACTCGAAGCGTCTTTCTGAGGGGCGACGTGAAGCGTTGTATGACGAGATTCTCGCCGAGGGACATGCTGTGGGCGTTTCAGTGAAATCCGCCGCTGAGGTTGATCGTCATGGGATTCAGCGGGCAAACATGGCGGCAATGCTTGAAGCGGTTGCCGCACTTCCAGATACGCCGGATTTTGTCCTGGTGGATGGTTATCAACTGTCAGGGCTGGCGCAGCCAGCGTTACGCGTGACGAAAGGAGATGCGCGCTCATTGAGTATTGCCGCGGCCAGTATCATAGCGAAGGTTACACGCGACAAGATGATGATAGAACTGGACGCCCGTTATCCGGGATACGGATTCGCCCGCCACAAGGGCTATGGCACGCGGGAACACCTTGCTGCGCTGACCGCCCTTGGGCCGTGTCCTGAACATCGAAGAAGTTTTGCGCCGCTTGCTCAGGCAATAGAAGCGCCGCCCCTGCTATAATGGAATCATGATTATGGTCTTATTAACTGGAAAACGACTTGTCCCGGTGCTTGCGCTCTGTATACTGGCCGGGTGCGCCGCTGTTTCGTATCTAACGGGTGTTGATACGTACTGGGGTCACACGGCGCCGGTAACTTCCCAAGGCCGCGCCTACAGTCTCTATATAGCAGGCGTCATTCATGAACGTCGCGGCGAACTCGACAAGGCAATAGACGCCTGGCTTGAGGTCATTGCCTTTGACGAACAGGCGGTCTCGCCCAGATTGCGTCTCATTCGCGCGCAGCTTCGCCGGGGCGACTACGAGCAGGCGCTGGACTTCTGCCAGGAAGCGTTACGTCACAGCCCCGACATGCCTGAACTCTGGATCATGTACGGGGAACTCAATCATCGCCTGGGCAATATTGAAACGGCTATCACCGCATTCATGAAAACCATTGAACTGCGGCCTGACGATCTGACAGGATACGGGGCATTGATCGATCTGCAGGAAAGCACAAACGATTTGGTTGCCGCCATAGAGATTTATGAGCAGCTGATCAACCGTAGTCCTAACAGTGCGGCGCTATATTATCAGTTGGGAATCACCTTGGCGCGTATTAACGACGCTGAATATGCGCGTGAAACTTTTGAAAAGGTGCTCGAACTTGAACCGCGCATTACCCGGGCCCGCTTTTTCCTGGCACTGGTACTGTTTGAACTGGAGGAGTTCGAACCTTGCGCAGATGAACTGCTCATATATCTCGGCGAACGCCCTGACGACGGCGTGGCGCTGGCGTACCGCGCGGCCGCTCTGGCGCGGATGGGATATCTGCGAGAGGCCAGACGAACACTCGAGCTGCTTTTGGCAACTGATGAAGCAGGCGCAAAGCATAATCTGCAACTCGCATGGGTGCTATTGCAACTTGGGGAGAATGAAAGTGCGCAGCAGTTTGCCCTCGAGGCGGGCGCTTATCTTTTCGCGGACATCATCTTTGCCGGTACGCTTCTGGAAGATTCCGCCTCAGACCGGCAGCCGGGCAATTTGTGGGATGATCGGTATTCCCTGGACGAGGTTGAAGCCGAGTGCGACCTGTTCATCGGCGCTGTACTGGGAATGTATGGCGAAAGAGCGGCAGGCGAACAGACCCTGGACATGTTGGATGCGCTCACGGACGCCGCGGCATTTTCTCCGTCGCTCACTTTTTTGCGCGCGCGCATATTACTTTATCTCGAGCGGTATCAAGAGGCGCTGGAAGCGCTCGAAAGCATGCGCTCCAAAGATATCGTCTCCAAGTATATCCACTATTACAGCGCAATCGCTTTTGAGAAACTTGAAGACTTTCATGGAACGGAATACCATTTGCGGGCGTTCCTGGAAATCAATCCAGACGATCCGGATGTACTCAATTTCCTCGGATATTTCTATGCCGAACACAATGTGCATCTGGACGAGGCTGAAGCCCTTTTAACGCGCGCGCTGAAACAAGACCCGGAAAACCCTTACTACCTGGACAGTCTGGGCTGGATTTATTACAGGCAGGGGAAGGCGATGGAAGCGGCAGAGCTTATTCGCAGGGCCATATACGGCATGGAATCAGACGACGCAGAATTACGGGATCATCTGGGGGATGTCTACCTGCTGAAGGGAAATGTGGAGCGGGCGCTTGCCGAATGGCGGCGCGCGTTTCGGCTCGATCCTTCAATGCCGGGTGTAAGGGAGAAGATCGAAAAATACAGCGCATCCGAGTTGGAAGAATGAACCGTGGATGCGTGGCGAGGAAGACCGCAGGCTCTTGCGAAAGCGCGGCGCCAGGTGTTATTTTCCTTCGGAAACGATTTTTTCCCGTAAGGCCGCCAGTTGTTCTGCCAGCGTAGTGTTCAGTAACGCGTCTTCCCCCTTCTTGGAAGAGGTGTTGCCGGTTTTGGGAATGGCCATGCCTTTTCCTTTGCGGCGGGGCCCGCGTCCATCACTCTGACTGCCGCCGGAACGTCGGTCACTGCCCTGTTTGTCTCGCGTCCAGGAACCACGCCGTCCAACGCCGTCGCGACCGCCATCCTGTTCCTGCGCAAAAGGACGTCGCATCCCGGGCCGAGTCAGCGGCAATTTTACCGCGCCCTTAATGGACAGGGAAACCTTTTGTGATTCCTTGTCAAATTGCAGAACAAGCACCTTCACTACATCGCCGACCTGTAATGCTTTCTTGGGATCGTTCAGGATGGTGCGCCCCAGTTCAGAGCGATGCACCAGTCCTTCCTGCGCCAGGCCTATATTCACAAAAGCGCCAAAATCGGTTAGATTCGTAATGATGCCTTCAATCACCATGTCGCGCTGTAAATCGTCTATTGTTTCAAGGACGACAAAGGTCGCCGGCGGCCTGAAGCGACGTCTTGGGTCGCGTCCAATTCTCCCCAATTCATAGCGGATATCCTCAAGCATCAGGGGGCCTACTGTACCATCGGAAAAAGTGTCGAGCGCGATATCTTTTATGCGCTCGGGCTTTTGGGTCAGTTCCTCGACACTGATGTCAAGTGACTCCGCGATACGCGCAATAATGGGATACGCCTCTGGATGTATGGAAGACGCATCCAGACTATTTTCGCCATTCATAATGCGTAGGAATCCGACGCACTGTTGATAGGTTTTTTCTCCAATGCCGGACACCTCGCGCAATTGCTCACGATTGGTGAACCCCGCGCATTTGTTCCGCTCTTCTATAATTGTCTGCGCAACGCCAACCTGCAACCCGCTTACATAACGCAATAATGTAACTGGCGCGTTATTGACATCCACGCCGATTCGGTTTACCACGGATTCAATGGTGCGGGCAATGCCCGCCTGTAACCGTCTGCGACTTACGCCAATGGCAGGCTGGCCCGCCGCCAGATGTATCGGCTCAACTTTTACCAGTTCCAGCAATGGGTCCTGCAGGCGCCGCGCAAGCGATACCGCCGCGCGACCGGCTTCTTCCATATCGGGAATTTCCTCTGCGGCAAGCGAGGAATGAACATAGGCCAGTAGACCGGTGTCCTGCACCAGCGTGGCAAAAACGGAACGTTCGGATGTATTGCCGCGCAATACTTCCTGCACTGTTCGAAGCATTTCGCGTCCGCCAGGGCCGCTGCCCACGCCTACGCCTACAGGCGACGTGGTCTTTATCAGTTCTTGAAGCGCCTCTTTTGTGAGCGTTTGCAGTGTTTCTTCCTCGTCGGCCTCGACACTGCGGTGTTCCAGAACCTGTCCTGCTTCATTGACTGCGGCGAGGGCGCGTTTCTTGGGCGACCATGCGCAGACGCCTATTACCGGTACGGCGCCGACCGGGGCGGTAAGCAACAGATTGCGTACATGATCGCGACAGACCTGCACCATCACCTCGTCAGCCTTACGTCGCGCCAGTGCGAACACTTCGGCCTCAATGGCCGGGCGCAGAAGCCTCCGGTACGCGTCCGCCACGGCGGCGCGAATCTCTGGTGTATATATGCTTTCGGGTTCACGCACGAAGCGTTGCGTAATGGTGTCAATCAAACTTTCATCGTCCACCGTCAATTCCACGCGCAACGCCGCGTCGCGTTCGCCGCGCAGAATAAGCAGCAGTTTATCTTCCGGGACAGATTGAAGCGGCGCGGAAAAATCAGCAAAAGCGGCGTAGCGCGTCGCCCTGTCTGAACTCGCCTTGGTCGTGTTTACGACGAGATTGCCCTCTTCAATAAGACAGCGGCGCACCTGCGCGCGTATTTCCGCGTTCATGGCGATACATTCGGCAAGTATGTGCCGCGCGCCCTCGAGCGCCTCCTGTTCAGACAAAACCTGTTTTTCGGGCAGCACGAAAGAGCTGGCGTACACTTCAGGGGGCGGAGATACAGGGGATTGCGCCCAGATGTAATCCGCCAGCGGCAACAGTCCTTTATTGGCCGCAATAGCGGCTCGGTTGTTTCGCTGCTTTTTGAAAGGCAGACTCAAGTCTTCCAAGCGTAAATGGTCTTCGCAGGACTCGAATGTTGCGCGTGTGTCGTCTGTTAATTTGCCTTGCTTACTGATATTCTCGAGCAATGCGTCCCTGCGTGTTATGAGTGCGGTGTAATAATCGTTCTTATCGGCGATGCGCTCGAGTTTATTCTCGCTCAAACCGCCCGTGGCGTCCTTGCGATAACGCGCCACATAAGAAACCGTTGCGCCCTTGTCAAACAGCGCGACCGCTTCCGCAACCTGCTCCGGTTTTACATTGACATCCGCAGCGATAAGATCAATAAACCGCTTTTCAATCATGACAAACTCCACTCGACAAAGATTACGAATACCAGCTATTGCACAAAACCATTGTGGCCTCGTACATAAATATCCCGCGTCTGGCGTATAGTTACGCCTGAAAACATCCTGAAAACATCCGTTGATCCTACCGAGTGTACCAAAACTGTTGGCTACAAGCAATTTTCTGCCGCAGCAGCCGGGCTCAACGCGTGTTGTACACGCCGTTTCCGGGCAACACATTGCGATTTAATCATCCCCCGTGGGGCGTCAAAATAGATTTACTTGGCCATTATGTCGTTCACCATGCGCAAAACATTGCTTACCATTTCGTCCTCCACGTCAAGACTCCATGGAACGGGTGAAGCGTATTGTATCTGGAGAACACGCGCCTGGTACAAGTCCCTTTCGACGATGTTCCGGGTAGGAATATACAGATTATGCTCGGCAAAATACGCGAAGAGCAGTATGGGGGAGTCCTCGCGTACACGCTCCTTGATCCTCATGCCGATAGGCGCACAAACTTCGCCCTGCATGGCAACAAACGCCATTGGGCCGATGCGGGCTGCCACAACCTCTTCGTATACGCAGGGAAAGGGTTCATGGATAACGTGAGCATATTCAGCCAGCAATTCCGCGTCGGAGTTGTGTATGAGATACGTATCATCGGTACAGACCATGTCGGTGGTGCGTTCAGGAAAGGGGAGGTTCTCTTCATAGTATCGCAACAACATGCGTACCCAGTTGGTGCTGCGGTGGCTATGTGGATAAGGAACGAATCCTACGTCCTCAGGAAAATCTTGCGCCATTTCGAGCGCCTCTTCCCGTGAAATAGGTTCGCCCAGGGGAAGCGATATAATTTCCATTGTTGCTGTAATGGGTCCCGTCACATCCAGCATGTCTCCTTCGGTTATTTTTATCACCGTATCGGCAAGTTTTCCACCCAGCACACGGGCGGCCAGTTCGCGCTGTTCCTGTGCGCTGTCTTGACCGTTGTCGCTCTCCGCTGCGCCTGTGGAACGGTATGCTTGCGGCACTGCTGGAAACTGGTTGCCGCCCGCCGACGTGCCGTACAGCGCCATGGCGCCTGGCATGCGCCGCTCGACTTCAATGACAGCATACCCCGGATGCCCCGGCTCCACCATATCGCGGGACGCTTGCAGCGGATGTGTCGCCTGATTGAACAGCATGGCCACGGTATCCTCGCCGTCCTTCACCTGGAGTAACTGCACTTCCAAATCAGTGACGTCAGCGCCCATGGACACCAGGTGTGGCCCGTCGTCTGAACCGAGCAACAAGCGCACCGGTCCTCGTTCGTTTGCGATGGCCGCTTTGATGGTGTTAAAAATAATGTCCGCCAGGCGCCTGCCGTAGGCAAAATTATCCGGTACAATCTGGATGGGGGCGTTATGGTTGTGTGTGGCCAGAATAATAAGACGTTCGGGACCGACGCCAAGTTCTTCCTGGACCCGTTGACGCAGCAGGGGCGTGGCCACGTCCAGGCAATTCAGATCGTTTGTCACGAAGATAAACCGGCTGTCTCCGTCATTCAACACCAGTACACGGGTGTAGATGTCGTAAAGTACGCCCGTGGACACGCGTCCGTTTACCATGACCATGGGCTCATGGCTTGAAATACTAGCCTTTGCCACGCCGGCTTTCATGGGGGTTGCCTGCGCAGCGACAGTAAGTAGACATGCCACGAGCGACAAGCAAAGCAACCGTGTGAAATTACGCATGAGAGTATTCCTCCTTTTGTTTCATTCTTCTATGCCAACAAGTATGTCGTCATCTTCGATGTTGTTTGACTGTAGCGCAAAAAGTATGCATAAGCGCAGGAGATGTCGCAGACATTCGGTAATTTACCTGCTCTGGGTAATTAGCGCAACCACCTGGGCGCTGATGGCTTCCTCATGGCCTTCCGGGCCAACCTGTTCATTTGTCCTGGGTTTGATGGAAACACAATCGGCGCTGATCCGCAGGCAGTCGGCGATATTTTGACGCATGCCAGCCACATAAGGTTGCAGTTTCGGTGTTTCAGCGATAACATTTGTGTCCAATTGCGTAGGCGCGTATCCGGCCTCGGCCAGTTGCGCACGGACAGCGCCCAGGAGTTCAAGACTGTTGCAGTCCTTATAGCGCGGGTCGGTATCAGGAAAGAGTACGCCAATGTTGGGCAGACCCGCCGCGCCCAATAGTGCGTCGCATATAGCGTGGCAGACGACATCGCCGTCAGAATGGGCTTGCAACCCCTTATCGTTTGGAACAACAACGCCGCCCAGAATAAGCGGCCTGTCCGGCACAAGCCGGTGGATGTCGTATCCTATGCCAACACGCATCATGCCATCCCCTTATCAAGCGCATAAGTCGCAAAAGCGAGGTCTCGCCTGGTGGTGATCTTGAAATTCATTGCGCCGCCGTCCACCAGCTTGACGCGACAGCCGATGCGTCGCGCAAGCGTCGCGTCATCCGTACCGACAATGTCACGGTTTCGGACATCGTCATGGGCTTGCCGAATCACGCTTGTCCGAAATACCTGAGGAGTCTGGCAGGCCCACAATAAGGCGCGGTCCGGCGTATTATCCAGATAGCCGTCGCCATCGCTCACCAATACAGTATCCGCTACTGGTGTAGCCAGGGTCGCCGCGCCACAGTGGTTTGCCGCTTCAATAGCGGCGCGCACAGCGTCGGCATTTGCAAAGGGCCGCGCGGCGTCATGTATAACTACTATATCCGTATCCGGGTTAAGCGCGTCAAGCCCGCGTCGCACAGAATCACGTCTTTCGGCGCCGCCTTCCACATACTGAACGGGCATTGCCGCATTCTTCAGGGCCTCTTGAAACGACTCTTTGTATCCTTTGGGGTAAACAATGATAGCAGGGGGGGCAAGCCCAACTGACGCCAGTGTATCAAGCGTTCGCGCAGCTAGACTCCGACCAGACAAGTCAGCCAGCGCTTTGGGCGTATCCAAGCCAAGACGCCGTCCTAGTCCCGCCGCGACCATGAGCAGCTGCGCGTTCACGAAACAGGCGCGTTGAACCGGGTAAAAATCATGCGCCCGGCTGACGTTTGCAGCACACTGGTAACAAGCACTTCCACATTCCTGCCAAGATAGCTGCGTCCGTTATCCACTACGACCATGGTGCCGTCGTCAAGATAGCCAACAGCCTGGGTGGCTTCCTTGCCTTCTTTAATCAACTTCACTTCCATCATTTCGTCTGGAAGCACGGCCGGCTTCAAAGAATTGGCAAGATCGTTGATATTCAACACGATAATACCGTCAATCTGCGCCACTTTGTTCAGATTAAAATCGGTTGTTAATATCTTTGCGTTGTATTGTTTGGCGAGTATAATCAGTTTTTCGTCCACTTCGGTGCTGTTGCCCGGATTGTCTTCGATGATGCTGACGGCAATTGGCGTTTTTGCGTCCTGAAGTTCCTTGAGTATATCGAGACCACGACGGCCCTTGGCGCGCCGCACGATATCAGAGGAGTCAGCAATGTTTTGCAGTTCCTTCAATACAAACCGTGGAATAAGCAGTGTGCCTTCAAGGAAACCGTTGGCGCAGATATCGGCAAGCCGGCCGTCAATCAACACACTTGTGTCCACCAGTTTCAGGGAAACGGGAACGCTTGTTTTCTGGGGTTGTCGAACGGCGGAAATGAGTGATTCCCAGTTGGATGCCCGGGTCAAGCCGAGGTGTATGCCCATATATCCAAAAATCAGTACCAGGGAAACCGAAATGAATATCTGTATCGTAACATCCAAATCCTGGAACCAGAAACGGACGTATACCGAGATAAGATAGCCGGCAATCAATGCGCCTACAACGGGCGCGACAGCCGGCGCAAGCCATTCATATAATTCCTGGGTAACGAAATACAGCAGAAACAGTACGAGTCCGGCCAGAACTGCGCCAGCTAACCCGCCAAGGGACATCCATAACAGCGGCGTCTCTATCTGGTGTCCAGCCTCCTCCATATCGCCAAGGATGACGCGCATCCAGCTAACCCCCATGACAATGCATGCAAGTACAAAGAATACACGCGCGGTTTTTACCATCATGGCATTAGTGCCTTTCCATTATTTTGAGCGATTGTACACACGTATAATAGGATAAGGCTCTTATGAGCCTACGCTACTATACCGTATTTAGTACGGCAAAATCTCTATTTTCTAATTTTCAAAAAGAACGGGCTATGTTTACGGCAATCTCGCGATGCATTCTTTCACGATCTGCGTCAATTTCGGTTCCGCTGCGTTGGCGACGGCGATAATTTTTTCGATATCGGCTGGTTGCAGCGCGTCAGGGAAGCACTCGTCCGTAATAGCGGAGAATCCCAGGGTTTTCAGACCCGCATGTACCGCCGTAATAACCTCTGGCGCGGTACTCATACCCACGGCATCAGCGCCGATAGCGCGCATAAACCGGTATTCGGCTCGTGTTTCGAGACACGGTCCCGTGCAAGCGAGATAAACGCCGCGCTGAAGTTTAATACCCGCTTCAAGGGCGATAGTTTCCGCCAGGGCAATCAATTCATTGGAATACGGTTCGGACATATCCGGAAACCTGGGGCCGAGCGTGTCGTCATTCGGTCCGATGAGCGGATTGTCTCCCATCAGGTTAATATGGTCCGTAATCACCATTAAGTCGCCGGCTGCGAATTGAGGATTCAGGCCGCCCGCGGCATTTGATACGATGAGTGTATGGATGCCCAACGCACGCGCCACGCGTACGGGAAAGGTTACTTCCGCCATCGAGTAGCCTTCGTAACAATGGAACCGTCCTGAAAGCGCAACCACAGGACGATTTGCGATAGTCCCAAGTATCAGCGCGCCCGCATGACTGTCCACTGTGCTTACGGGAAAATGCGGTATGGATTCATACGGGATTTCCACTGGCGCTTCGATGGTTTTCGCGAGCATTCCCAGCCCCGTTCCCAACACGATGCCAATTTCCGGCTTCGTGGGGCATACAGATGTTATTGTTGTTGCGGCGGCCTCAATCTGTTGTTTTAATTCCAGGTCCATGTGACGCTCCTGTTTCTTGTTGATAGACCCTGCGGCGTCAGCCGCATTGTTATTTACCCTTCTTCTGATAATCGTCAAGCCTGGCGGTTGCATCCGCCAGAGGCAAGTGGGCGATGCGCACGGTTTTGTTCCGCGAACGCTCACCCGATGCGATGCTTACATTGCGTTTGGCCACCCCAAAAAGTTGCGCCAAATAGACGCGTATCGCTTCGTTGGCCGCGTTATCCACCGGCGGCGCCGCGACGGCAATGCGCAGTCGGCCATCTTCGCTGAAACGCAATCCCGGCCGGGACGCGCGCGGTTGCGCCCGTACATGCAGCAATACGCCGTCTTTTTCTTCCTCTATGGACAGGTCACGCTTCGTCTCCATGCCATTTCCCAATATTTCTGAATCTGGCGCGACGGCGTTCCAGTGTCCAGGCGCCCTGCTTGTGTTCTTTCAGAAATGCGCGAATCTCCGCCGCCAGCGGCAGTATCATTTCCTCGGGCGCATGGTGCGCGCCGCCGTCAGGTTCCGATATTACTGTATCAATAACCCCGAAGGACAGCAGATCGGCGGCGGTTATACGCAACGCTTCGGCCGCCTGTTTTTTCTCATCCACATTACGCCACAGTATCTCGGCGCAGCGTTCCGGCGGGCAAATTGTGTAAACAGCATATTCGAGCATGGCAATGTAATCCGCCACGGCGATGCCCAGCGCGCCGCCGCTGCCGCCTTCACCCAACACCACCGCGAAAATAGGGACATCAACCTGGGTCATGGCAAGAAGATTGCCTGCAATGGCCATACCCTGGCCTCGTTCTTCGGCCTTGATGCCGGGATAGGCCGCCGGTGTATCAACAAAGCTCAACACAGGGCAACCAAATCGGGCAGCCATAAGTAAGATGCGCAGCGCTTTACGATAGCCTTCCGGGTGGGCCATGCCAAAATTACGCGCCACCTTTTCATCCGTGGAAACGCCTTTCTGCTGGCCCACAACAAATACGGTTTCGCCTTCAAAACGCGCAATGCCGCAGATCATGGCGGGATCATCGCCCGAGAGCCGATCCCCGTGCAGTTCAATAAAATCCTCGAAAAGACGCGGCAAGTAAAACAGCAGTTGTGGCCGCTGCAAGTGTCGCGCAATCTCCATGCGTTCCCACGCAGTGATTTCTTGCTGCCGCTGTGCTTCGGTAGTCGTGTTTGTCGTGCCCATAGCATCCTGTATGCGTTTCGATGAATAGATATCGTAAATATATACTGTCCAGCATGTCCTGCCCCGGGTCCGAACCGATGCGACGCAAGCGGGAACAGCCGCTCCTGAATCTTATGGCTTAATGGCAAACCATGAGAATGTTACACAGCAGCCCCCGATACTGTCGGATACCGTCTGACACCGTCCGACAACCCTCCAGTAAGTTAATCTGTCGGAGCCGCCACGCTCAAATGACAGCGCATCCATTATAACATGGAAAGACGACTGATGGGAATTAACGCGGTTCATTGGCAGGCGTGTCAGGATGCCACCCCGATTCCGTAAGCACATAATCCACGGGCTGATCATGGGGCATGGTGGGCAGAGAATTGGTCAGCTGCAAGTCAAAAGCCAATCCAACGGATACGCCTTTGAAATCGCTGAGAAATCGATCGTAGTAACCGCCACCGTAGCCGATACGTTCGCCGGTCCTGGTAAACGCAACTCCAGGCGTGAGACACAGGGCGTCCGATGGCGGTTCCATGCAAGATGTACGCGTCAAATCCGGCTCCAGCAACCCAAAACGTCCGCGAACCAGTTGCTCACGACTAACAATGCGCGCCCACCGCAACATTTTGTCGCCCTGGATAACAATGGGCGTCAGCACGGCGCGTGCGCTTGCCAGCGCCGCATCAATCAGCGCCCATGTGTCCACTTCATTGTCGCGGGCCGACACGTAGGTCAGCAGCGTTTCAGTGGCCTCATAACAGGAACTTTCCAGAAGAAGCCGACATATTGCCTCACTGGCGCGCGTCCACGCCTCCGGCGTCATTGCGCGTCGGGCGGTCAAATATCGTTTTCGCAACCGCGCTTTCTGTTCAACCGGTGTTTCCATGTGTTCACGTTCCCTGGCGTTATAACTGGTTACTGTATGCGTTGGTTTTGCGCTCGTTGGCCATGGTTACCGACGAAATGCTGAGCGCCAATAGTATACATGCTGCGTAGTACAGGGGGTAGCAAAAGAACGCGTGTATACCGTTCGGCGACACGTAGCGCCAGCGCGCGAGAAAAATATCCGACAGGTAAAACAACACCGCACCGCTTGTCAGCAATCCCCGGCCAGCTGTGAGGTTGGCGCCATAAGCGGCGACAAGCATGGCGGTTATGACCAGCAAGTACGCGACAACCAGCCAGACCTCGGGGCCGGAAACATGGGGCAGCAGCCATGCGGCAAGTAGAACAGCCGCAAACACGGCTGCCGGACTTGCGCATAGAACACGTCTTTTGAGTATGCCCTGGGCAAAACAGGCGGCAATAAAGGCCAGGTGAGCCAGCAAAAACGCGATGGCGCCCGCAGCGAAGTGGTAGGGACCGACGAGGTCGCCCACGCCACAGGCCACAAGTCCCGTAATCATAAAGCGCCCATAAGCGTGACGATGCGCGCCGCCGGCAGCGGCGGTCGCTACAAATCCAACTGATCCGCCAACGGTAAGCGGATAGACCAGGTTACGCGCAGCAACAGCGCGGGCCAGGAGCATCGCAAATACGCATAGCGCCGCCATTGCGGCAAGCATCAAGGCAACAGGGCGGTGTTTTACAAAGCCGCAATACATTCCTACACGCGCGCATCAGAAGCGGCTGTTTCCGTGTCGTCGTCCTGTTCCGGCGCCTCCTCGAGCTCCTGAACCGCGTCGGCAGCGGGATCAAGCGCTACCTGGCCCAGACGCATATAGTCCATGGCCTTAAACAGCAGACGCGCGGATTCCTGCGGCGCATGAAAGCCCGAAGAGTTTTCCGCTTCCACAAAGTCTATCAGGAACGTGGCGGCTCGCTGGCAGTACTGCGCCTGCGCCAGCTGTTCGGCGGGGATGTCCTGTTCCTTTGCGGCAATAATGCTGTCTATGAAATCCATCAGCGCGTCCAGCGCCATGTCCTGCATTTCTACGGTGCGTTCCTGGATGCGTTCGGCCCGGGCGAACAGTTCTTCTTCGGGGACCTTGTGACAGGTCTGGCACGCATTGTTGATATTCAGCAACGGGCTGCGCACATGATGGTCGCTGATTTTGAGCGCCCCTTTGCGCATGTACGGCATGTGGCAGTCCGCGCAGGATACGCCCGCGCGCGCATGAGTGCCCTCGCTCCACAATTCGAACTCCGGATGCTGCGTTTTCAGCATGGGCGCGCCTGTGTCCGCGTGTGTCCAGTCGGCAAAATCAATCTCATCGAAGTATGCAAGCATCTGGTCGCCGCGAAGGCCCTTGTGCCAGGGGAAAGTAAGACGGCGGCTTTCATCGGGCGCGAAATAGTATTCAACGTGGCACTGGGCGCAGACAAACGAACGCATCTCCTGGCGCGTGGCCATGGTGTCCACATCGTAGTTATCAATGCCTTCAGCCGCCTTTGCCACGCGAATGCCTTCACGAAAAGCGGGGCGTGTGATGCGTAATTGCATGGTTTCGGGATCATGGCAATCTATGCAGGACACCGGATGCTCGACAAGCTCGCGGGCATCTTCATACTTCATGGGGTTCAGTTTCTCAAAGCCCGCCTGGATATCGCCGTCGCCCAGTTCCTTGTATGTGGCATATACGGAAGCGTGACAATTCATGCAGTTCCCATACTGTTGCACCTGGTGACGCTTTGTGAGGGTCTGATCCTCGAGCATGTAAGCGTGTCCCCGCGCTTCTCGGTAATCTATCGAAAATGCGTATCCCGCCCACATGCGTTTGAGGCGGGGATTCATCTCAATCTTGCTGCGCGCGGTCTCGGAACGCGGATCGTCGCTGTCCGGCATACGCGGAATGGCCTCGCTGCCGCCGTAACTTGTGCGCACCATGTCCACGGTACGCTTGTACTGGTCATATTGCATGGGGAAATTCATGCCCCAGACCGATGGGTCCACTGTATCATCTGTTACGTCAACTACACGCATGAACGGGTTGCGCGCTTCCTGTTGCCGTTGAAAGATTGTAACCAGCAAGCCCGTGGCGCCGAAGGCCATCACAGCCGCGACCAGTCCCACAATGACCGCTATCGCAACAAAGGCGCGCAACGATAAATGGACGGAAGAGGTGTTATTCTTATTTGCGTCATTCATAGCGAAAATCCTTATTTCAATGATGCTGCAAGACCTGAGATCATACGCGTTATCTCAAATGCCCCACCGAATCATGACATCGCACACAATCAAGCGCCTGCGGGCCGTGACCGAAGGCGTCTATGCGTTCGACCATGTCGGCATGGCAATGCCGGCACGCCCCTTCGACAACAGCCCGGTTGCCCGGTTTTATTTGTATCTGATCAGGGAAATTGCCCGTTGTAAAGGCGAGAGAATGATGAAAACCGTTTAACGCTTTGACCCAGTATTTGCCGATGAATGTGTGCGGCGTGTGACAGTCATTGCATACGGCGACAGCATGGTGGCTCGACTTTACCCAGGCGTCCAGATGTTCCTGCATAATGTGACAGTTGGCGCAAGTTTCAGGCGCATCGGTCATGTAGGAAAACCCCTTGGCGTAGATGAAAGTATAACTGCCTATCCCGATACCCAACCCGGACACCACGCCCAGGAACACGGACGCATACAACGCGCGTTGCACCCAGATGCTGTACTGTATTGGGGCCATATTCACAACCTCCTGTTACTTCTACAGCATGATACAGCAGCGGCAACTTAAATGTCAAGAATGGCGATAATAATAGTTTTGCTTACGGGCGCCAGCGCTCGATACGCTCAGTTATTCTCATTCGCCGCATGTAGCACGGCCTCATCGAAAATGTCGCCGTCCCTGTTGATGGCGCGCAGCCGCATTTCCGTGGCGGATACATCCACAATCCAGAAATGAGAATCTCGCGATACTTTTTCCATGTACCACAAGTCTTCGTTGGGAACCCGAGGCATCACGCCCGCGTTGCCATCGCCTACGTACAACGTACCCGCGGCATGAATCTCGTTGTTTTTTAACAGTTTCGTTCGCTTGAAGGTGTGGTCGTGGTTTTCAAAGCCGACACTGAGCTTGTATGCGTCAAACAGAGGCAGCCAATGTTCTCGCCCAGCGACGGAGCCGCCTCCATCGAAGCTCCGATGCGAAGGGTACAGCGGCACATGATATACTGCGGCGCGGAAGGGCAACGCCTCATAGGCCTTCAACTTTTCTTGCAGGAAACCGACCTGTTCGTCATGCGGTACAAGATGGTTGGTATCAAGAACAATAAAGCCAAGATTCCCGCCGAACTGGTGCGCCCAATAGGTCTTGCCGCTCTGCGGGAAGAATCCAAAAAAGAAGGGCGCCCGTTCTTCGTGGCTGCCCTCGAGTCTGTTGGTTTCATGATTGCCAATAGCCATCACCAACGGAATCAGGCATCCGTCCCTGGTGGTGGCGCTGTTATGCCACCGCTCGAACCAGCTGTCCCACCGGTCTATCTTTTCAAAGTCGCCGTCCGCATAGGAAAGGTCCCCGCCAACAACAAGAAACAGCGGGTTCTCTGCGGCGGCCTGTTCCACCAACGCCTCAAAAATAAAGGTTGCCAGCGTGTCGCCGCCAATGGCGAAGCGGATGGGTTCGTCGGCGCTCGGGATGGTGCGGAACATGTAGGCGTCAGAAAAGTCATTTCCGTCTCCAATCCGGAAATAATAGTGTTGCCCAGGGGTAAGGCCTGTGAGTTCTACCGAGTTAATATACCGTCCGTCTGGAAGACCCGGTATCTGCCAGCTCTTTCCGACTGCGCGATGCCGTAGTTCATCGGACGCCCCGACAAGATCATAAACCGCCTGCACAGCGGCCGGCTGCGCTTCCGTATGGTAGGTAATGGTCATTGTCGTGCCGGGGTCGCCTTGCCATGTTAAATAGGGTTTCCCATAATAAGAGTGCGCGGCAGACGCCGATACGCCGAAGAAACACGATGACGCAATCAGAAATGATGCTGCCAGCGCTATTGTCGCAATTCCACACGTCATGTTATGTTTATGATATAGGCTTCTCATCTTTTACCCTTTCTCTTTGTGTCTATGCACGATGTATCTATTTTCCATAGGGCTGTCAACAGTCCCTGCTGATTGCTCTAACGTTGCAAACACCCCAAAACATTCCGGGGGGAAATGCCTGGCATCATTTTAATCAATGTTCAGTACTGGCAGCCGTTAGTACCTCTTCATCAAAAACATTTCCCTTTCTATCCAGCGCGCGCAAGTGCATTTCCGTGGGAGACACGTCAACAATCCAGAAATGAGGCGTTCGGGCTGTCTTATCCATATACCACCGGCCGCACTTTGGTTTGCGCGGCGGTACGCCCGCATTGCCGTCGCCCACATACAATGTGCCCTCGGGATGGGCCTTGTTATTTTTCAGGCGTATAGTGCGCTTGAAGGTGTGGTCGTGGTTTTCAAAACCAACGCTGAGATTGTACGCGTCGAAGAGGGGCAACCAATGTGTATGGCCTGCAACAGTGTATTCGTCACCGAAGGAACGGAAAGAAGGATACAGGGGCACATGGTATACCGCGGCGCGAAACGGCAACGGGTCGTAATCTCGCAATGTCTGCTCAAGAAAAGGTACTTGTTCCTCATGCGGCACGAGGTGGTTGGTGTCCAGAACAATGAAGCCCAGATTGCCGCCGAACTGATGGGCCCAATAGGTTTTCCCGCCCTGGGGGAAGAAACCGAAAAAGAAGGGGGCCCGCTCCTCGTGGTTTCCTTCGCGCCGGTTAATTTCATGGTTGCCAATGGCCATCACCAATGGAATCAAACGTCCGTCGGTTGTAACGCCCTGGTCATGCCAGTGATCGAACCAGGCGTTCCACCGGTTTATGCGTTCGAACCTGCCGTCGGCATAGCAGAGGTCGCCGCCGATTACCAGGAAAAGCGGGTCCTGCGCGGCTGTTTCCCGGGTCAGGTCCCTGAACAGGCGCGTGGGTAGTGTATCGCCGCCAATGGCAAATCGAATAGGCGCGTCGCCATCTGGGATGCTGCGAAATTTGTATTGCTCGGAAAAGGTCTCATCGTCGCCTACGCGAAAATAATAGTCCTGGCCCGGCGTCAGTCCGGTAAGTTCAACCGAATTGATGTACCGCCCGTCCGGCAACCCTGGAATTTGCCAACTCTTGCCAACGGCGCGATAGCGATACGCTTCAGGGGCTTCCTCGGTATCATATACGGCCACCACGCTCGCGGGTTCTGCCTCCGAATGATAGGTGATCGTCATTGTAGTGGATGGGTCGCCCTGCCAGGTCAGGTAGGGCTTCCCATAGGAAGGCGGCGCGTCATGTACGCGGCGGCGTGAACAGGCGGGCAGTGATGCTGCCAGTCCGATGAGGAGGGCAATGGCAACAATGGCAATCAAAATGCGCCGTCGGGAGTTGTAATGGTTCATGCGCGTTATCCCTTTCTCTTTGTAAAAAACAGACGCTCAGTGAGATGCCCCGTATACCGGCGAATTGGCGGCCAACTTAAACAAAGCCCTGCGGGATCAGGCAATCTTCATATTCATCAATTGTGTAAAGTTGTCGCGGAGAATGGCCGGCCGCAGCTGTTCGTGTTCTGCCGTGGCCACCATGAAACGCGCCAGCGACACCGACAGCGGGTAATAGGGCCAGTCAGACCCATAGACCAGTTTTTCGGCGGGATATTCGTCCAGCAGTTGTTTGATATTGGGCACGGGTTGTCCCGTAAACTCGAGCCAGACCTGGTCGCGGTGCTCTTTTGCCACTGCCAGTGTTTCCGGGAACCTGGCGCGTGAGCCGGTATGGGCGAAAATCATTTTCAACGTTGGGAACGCCCGCAACGGCGCGTGGAACCGCTCGGGTTCGGATAAGGCGCGCATAAACGCCGGCTCGCTTCCGGTAAACCCGGTATGCGTCAATACCACCACGTCATTTTCGGCGCACCACCCAAACATACGCATGGCGTCAGGCGCATCAGGCGCCATGAACTGGAACACCGGATGAAACTTCAGTCCGCGCACCTTGTTGTCAAGCATGGCCGCCAGACGTGATTCCTTGTCGTCCGACCAGCGCCAGGGATGGATGCCGGCAAAAGGCACAAGCCGCGCATCCAGGCGCGCCGCCCGCTGTGTCTGTTCGTTATGCCGCGACCGTACGGGAATTTCGACGGGCAGTAGTACGGAATGGCCATGCTTGAAGCGTTCCATTTCAGCGAGCATGTTCGCCGCTGTGTGCGTTTTGTTCCGCTCAGGCGTACGCAGCGGCGTCCACAAGGTTTCGCGGCTCAATACCTCCGCTTCCGCAGCCGAAGGATGCATCTGCACATGCAGCAGGTTCTGTGGGACTTCGTGATCGAAAAAATATTGCACCGGACTGCGCGCGCTCATGTCAATATCCGCGCCCATGCCCTGACTCCAGCCCACGTGGGTGTGACAGTCCAGGATGGGCGGTACGTCGGCGCCGTCCGCAAGTTTCAACGCACCGTCGGCATCCTTGTCGAACCAGGGAAGCCGGTCCAATTCGGACATGCGCAGGATGGCGCGGTCCCGCGCATTTTCCGGCAAGTCGCCCAGCAGTTCATTGATATCCGGGGGCGGCTTCTTGACGGAAAACCCTTTGAATGGGCGTATGCCTGTGCGCGCGCCAACCTCGACCAGCGCCGCGCCCGCAATCACGCCGCCTGCCGCCTTCAGAAATTGTCGTCGTCGTATGGTGCTCATATCCGCAAATCTCCTGCTTGGCTGGTATGCGTTATAGTCACGCAAGCCATAGTACACAAATACGGAAGGTTCTTACAAGGACAAGAGCCGGAGGCGCCTCTCATGAGGCTTTCCTGTCTTGAAGTTATAAGTATCGGTAGGCTGTCGGACATTGTCGGACGCTGTCGGACGGCGTCTGACGATGCCAGCGTAATTGGTTGCGGGCAAGCCAAAAGGCTCATGCGCGGCTCCTCCCCGCATATCACGGAAATGCCGATTTTTATGAAACGTATTGGTAGCGCATGACCTTCGGCAACGGGTGGGGAAAAGCCGTAGCCACAATAATAAGCGATTCAGGGCGCGGTCCCATGTATCAGCAAATAAGCGGCGGCAAGAAGCAGGCACACTTCCACCGCGCGTTGCATCGCCGAGGCGTGTTCTGGGCGGCGGGTTGGTTGAACGAGTCGGGATGAGACGAGCATGGCGCCGGTTATTACTGCTGTCAAGCGCCAGAAACGCAGGTCGAATTCAATGAAACGCTGATATACAACCATCTTCATGCCGTGAATCGCCACGCCCACGGCGGCCAACGACGCGATGAGCGCTGACGGCGCCAGGCCCTGGGCTGCGAAGACGCGAAGTCCCAGCGAGGCCGATGACCCAGTCAAGCCCGACAACGCGCCCACGACAGTTCCCCGAGCAATGAGATAGAATGGCGTTTTGGATGTTTGAGCCGTGTTAAAACGATGGGCCAACACGAAAAATAGAATGGCGGCGCCGATCAGGCGGGTTGCCGCTTCTTCAGGAAGCGTAACGAAGAGCAGCGCGCCAGCCGCGCAACAAGGCATCGCGCCCAGCAAGAACCATCCAATCGTCCGCCACCGGGTATACGCGGCATTGCTTAGTATGCAGGCCGCCGCTGTCATCAATTGCGCCACGGCAAGCATCGGCACGGCATGTCGTACGCCGACAAGTGAAATCAGTAGCGGAAACAGCAGCAGTCCACGACCGAAGTTGGCCTTTGTGGAAAGGATACACAAAGACAATGCCGCTACAAACAATATGACGTACGCGATCATGCTAATGTGAACTTTGCCTACAACAACCCCGAATGCAGGGTCATTATCGTTGAAAACGAATAAGCTTTTTCAGTTGCCGCGCCAACTGAAAAACTTCGTTGGGCTAAACGCAGGGCTGTTCGCGGCCACAATATCAACACGAAAAGCAAAAACTAGCGTCATTGCGAGCACAAGCAATCTCACCGCCAAGCGCGTCTTTGCACACCCCAGATTGCTTGTATGATACTCCTTGGGCGGTGCGTAGCGAAATCGTCAGCGTTCTGTTGCGCCTGTAAGTCTTACGCCCTATCAGGCGCTGTATTTTGTCCGGCGCCGCTACCGGCTTTTCGCGGACAACGGCGCAGCGGCATTATCCGTTATCTTTTGGCTATTTGTGATTGTTCATGACTGTTGCTGCGGCCTGGCTCGTCATGTCGCCGGCGCGTACCGCGTCGGCGCCGGGGTCTTTAATCAGCGCGAGCCTGTCCGCGACTGCAACAGCCGTGCCGCCTTGCGCTTCGATAAGCGCAATCGCCGGCAGCGTTTCCTCGTCGCCCTCGCGATAGGGCGTCAGCGCCGCAACAAAACGCATGGTTTCGGCGGGCTCGATGGTTGACGCGCTGAAATGAAATTGTTCCGGAGCATCGCGCGTGAGCGGCGGGTCCCAGCCGGAACGTTGCGCAAACGCGAGCGCGTCGGGCGTCAGAAACCGCACGTTCATGCGCGCCTGGTTCTGACGCACCGTTGCCGTCAGGGCTTCCGCGTCCAGCGCCATCTCCTCGCGCGCGTGCAGCAACCATTGAAAGGTGGCGGCGTCATCGGCCGCGGCAAGATCATCTACGATGATGATCACATTGGGGCGAATGAAAAGGATATGACGCCAGGCGCGCTCGAGTCGTCCGTCATACGCTTCGACGGCGTCGCCGAGCGTATAGGCCCAGTCGCCCGCCTCAATATGTTCCATAATGCGTCCTCGGGACAGGGCGCTACGTGTTTTCTGGCCTTCCCCGTTCACGAGGATCGCGTTATGCGCGTGGGTATGCCAGACCCATTCGCGGTGGTGCGGGTCGCCGTATAGATGATAATAACCGCTGCTGATGGCCAGGGGCTCATTGAACGCTTCGACAACAAACGCGTTCTGGTTGGCGTGGTTGTGGCTGATGGCGCCAAAGGGACTGCTCTTGAACAATACAAAGACGTTCTCGTCGAGCTTGGCCAGGTCGCTGTGCATCGCGACCCAGCCCACATCGTGAAAGGCCATGGATTGCGGCAGGTCGGCGGGCGGCTTTCCGGCCAGTTCCGGTTTGTGGATGTATAACGCCTGAGGCTCCGCCGGGCCGCCGCCGCTCATGTCCGCGTACCACCGGTAATAGGGGTTGCTGTACAAACTGGCCAGGTTATACATCAGGTTGCCCTGCCCGCTGCTCACGCCGTGTTCATACCCGTCTCCAAAACTGCGCGTGGGCCGGTTCGGATAGGCGGCATACAGGCCAAAGGCGCCTGTGTTGCGGAAGAAAGGCTTATCCTTGAGCGGGACGCCCAGCCGGTCCAGTTCTGTGACCGTGCGGATCATGCGGCGCATGTACGAGCCCCAGTAGCTGATGCCCTCGTGCCAGCCGCCGTCTGTATGGCCCCAGGCGGGATATACCGACCACAACACGCGCAATGTATAGTCCAGCCAGTCCCGCGCGTCTTCGACCTCATGGGCCAATACAATGCCGCCCTCGACGGCGAATCCGATCATACGGCCGGGATGACTCGAGTAAGGCCGCGATTCGAAGGGAAGGCGCCGGTGCATTTCGTTGACCTGACGGATGCGTCGTCCCAACACGTCAATGCATACCGCCCGCTCCTCTTCACTTAACGTGTCGTAAATCCAGTCGAAGCTTCGCGGCGCGTTTTCCGCGATGTCCATGCCCAGCTCGGTGGGCCAATACACGCTCGAGGGACCATCCACGGCCCAGGTCATGAAATGCATCAGACGCCGCTTCGCTTCCACTGCGAAACGCGTGTCCCCTGTGAACAAATAAGCGCGCGCGCAGGTTTCCATGCCCCGCGTGTAGGGGCGCATGGACTGCCATGCCTCATTATAAACAGAGCGCCAATCCTCGTAGTCGTCCCAGGGCAATGGTTCCTCGAAAAGGGGTTCGTCCCGATCCAGAACAGCCTCAGCGTCGCGCGTCACCGGGCCGATAAGCCAGTCGTATTGCTCAGGGTTGGCGCGTACGCGCGCAACGTCTTCCGGTGCGACAAAGATGCGGGGACGCGTATCGGGGATGGCGCGCAGCACGTCGTCCATATCCGGCAACGGGAAAAGCGTGGCGTCCTCGGGAACAGTGAAAGCGCGGGAACGGCTGAACACGGGCGCGTCGTCGTCCATATAGCCGTAACGCCAGTGCCACTGCCCGGACGCGACGGGCGCGTCGGGCACATACACCGTCATCTCCAGGTCGGATACCCGTATCGCAGCGTCATCCGGGAAAGCGGCGTCTTGAGAGTATTCCAATATCCAGCG
>SLFT01000348.1 GCA_007124105.1 Candidatus Hydrogenedentota bacterium
CCACAAAGACTTGCTTGATACCCTGCGGGCGCGTTGCGATGCTTTGAAAGAAGAAGTGTGCTGACGGCCTTCGATTTTTTTTGTTCGTATAGCCCGAGAATGCCGATTGGCTTTGTTTTTTGTTTGAGTGACGGCAGCAGGTCTGCTATACTCTCTTTTGTTGTTTTGCAACCCCCTCTGTCGCGAAGTTTCGCAAAATCTTTATTTTGTTTACCCCGTGATCTATTATGAAAGGAAAGCCCAACATGTCTATTACGCCTCATGGCGGGGGACTTGTCAACCGTTTTGCGCCCGAAGCGGCGCGCGAAGCCCTGCTGGAAACGACCCAAACGCTGCCCCACATTCAGGTAGACGCGTATGCCGCCTTCGATATTGACGGAATTGCCAAAGGCCTGTTCAGTCCGTTAACCGGATTCATGGGCTCAGAGGAGACCCAACGCGTTCTGGAAACCATGGAACTTCGGCCCGGCATCCCGTGGACAATCCCGATTTTGTTGCCTGTAACGGCGTCGGCGGCCGACCCTATTGAAGTTGGCGGCAACATAGCCATTGACGACGATCGCGGCGTTACGGTTGCAATTATGCAAGTGGAAGAGAAATTTCAATTGGACCAGCAGCAACTGGTTGAGAAAGTCTACCGCACAACGGAGGCGCAGCACCCGGGCGTGGCCTACTCATTGTCCCGAGGCAATGTTTATCTTGCGGGACCTGTTAATGTGATTTCGGAACGAACCGTTGATCATCAGGACCATAACTTGACTCCCGTACAGACCCGCGCCGCCTTCGAAGAGCGCGGATGGCGTCGCATTGTTGCATTTCAGACGCGCAACCCTATTCACCGCGCTCATGAATATCTGACAAAATGCGCGCTTGAGATGTGCGACGGTCTTTTGATTCATCCGTTGATGGGCACCACCAAGAGCGACGACATTCCCGGCGACGTGCGCATGAAGTGTTATCACGCGCTGTTGGACACCTATTATCCGCCCGAACACGTCATGTTGTCCATCATGCCTGTCAATATGCGCTACGCCGGACCGCGCGAGGCTGTGATGCACGCCATCATTCGCAAGAACTATGGATGCACACATTTTATTGTTGGCCGCGACCATGCCGGCGTCGGCAATTATTACGGCAGTTATGATGCGCACCATATCTTCGACGAGATTGATCCCGTCGCGTTGGGCATTACGCCCTTGTTTTTTGAACACGCGTTCTATTCGAAACGAACCAACGACATGGCCACTAAAAAGACCTGTCCCGGCACGAACGAGGAGCACGTGTTTCTCAGCGGCACAAAGGTGCGCGAGATGCTTTCGCGGGGCGAAGCGCCGCCGCCCGAGTTCACCCGTCCCGAGGTGGCGCAGATACTGATTGATTGGGCTACCTCTGAAGCGTAAGAGAAGGCTTTTATGGATAAATCCGAACACAAGGTTATAATCTCTGGCAAAGATGCGGAAGCAGCGGCCGCACTGCTCGGGAAACGTCTTGGCGAATTGGATGGCGCCGCGGCGCAGGTGTTGTGCGACGCGTCTTCCTCGCTGGCGCAAAATGAGACGGCCAATACCCTGGTATATTCACTGGGCGCCCATGATACGCCAGCTTTTGCGGCAGAAAAAATTGTAGATGAACTGGCCGAGCGCGGCTGGATAGCGCTTGAAACGGACGAGTTGAGCCCAGCGGAAGAAGCCCAAATACGCGAGCGACTTCAGGGGTTGGGCTATGTGGACTGAGCGGAGCTCCACGGCGCGGCCCTTTACAACCATGAGTATGCAGTAAACAATCATGTTGGTCGGAATTTATATACCCAGGAACACGGGGCATGGATCGGCGCCTCGTATGCTTGACGGGCTGGAAGCCGCATATTTTCGGCGTTCCTTGCGCGTATTGCGCGAAGTCAACAAGGATACACGTTTTATCTGGTTTTCGGAACATGAAACAGAACCCCTTTGCGAAAACGTACCCACGGAACTGATCAGCAAACGTCCGGCCCTGTTGCGTTCCCTGGCTGGCGGCGGTCCCTCGCTCGAGCAAGCGCTGGCGCGGCACAAGGCAGACGTACTGCTCACAACAATTGACGCGCCCGCTGTTCGCGCCACGCTGCCAAAAGTCATGTTCACTCTGGATATGATGGTATATACCAGCAAGAGGCCCGGGAACGGGCAGCTGCATCCCGCGCTCCCGCGCACGGTCAAGCACAATTGCGCCGAAGCGCGCTTTATTCTCTGCCCCAGCGTATCCGCGCAAAAGAGCTGTTCGGCTCACCTGGAGATGGGACTCGAAAAAATTGTAATTGCCCGCGCCGGGGTGGACAAGGTGTTTGCGCAACAATACGATTCTATCATTGAGGGCCGATACGCGCTGTTTCCACTGAATCGCTATACCTGCGACAACATCAGAACCATCACGGAAGCAATTCGCCGCAACCCGAGGTTATTCCCGCCAACATTGGTAGTGATAGGGCCTATTTATCCAGGCGAGCCCAAAGAGTGGGGATTGCCGGTGATTCGCATCGAACAATGCCCTGATAATATGATGGCCGCTTTACTCCAGAATGCTGATACTGTCCTGTATCCGGCGCAAGGAGACGGAAGCGGCATGATGGCGCTGCAAGCGTTGAGTGCCGGCGCGCAGTTCATCACATCGAAATCCGGCGCGAACCTTGAGGTGGCCGGCACGGCGCCTTTTTATTGCGAACCGGATAACCCGGTTGCGATGTTGCAGGTAATGCGGCGCATGCTGGATGAAACGCCGGCTGAAAGTGAAAAGCGCCGCCAGATGGGACGCGCCCTTGTGATGGATTGCGCCTGGGAGCGATGCGCAAGCAAAATCGTGTCGGCCGTAAAACGGAGTTTACTTTCATGAACGTTATGCGCACCGCTTTGGTTCCGATGCATACATAAGACGCTCAGTGCTGCCATGTTGTCAACGCGCGATATTTCCATGCCAGGGTTAACGTCCGCGCAGCATCGTTGCTTGCCATAGATGGTGGAAACACGTTATGAACACTGTCCCTTTTTCCTTTGCCCAAAGAGATTACATGCTGGCGCCGCACACCCGCTATCGTATTGGCGGCCCGGCGCGGCTTGCCCTGTTCCCACCCACCATTGACGACATGGAACGGGCTTATCTTTGGCTCATTGAAAGTGCCACTCCTTTTGTCGTGCTTGGCGGCGGCACGAATGTACTCATTGACGATAGCGGTTACGCTGGCTGCGTACTATTTACTACCGCACTCAAAGAGATGCAATCCGTTGGGGAACGTCGGTACATTTCCGGCGCGGGCGTGGCGCTTTCCGAACTCGTACGGCAGGTAATGCTCCCCAATAACTTCGAGGGTGTGGGCGCGCTTACCGGCATACCCGGCACGGTGGGCGGCGCCCTGTACATGAACGCGGGCACCGCCAACGGCAGCATTTGCCAGTTGACTGACACGGTATCGTTGCTGCGCCGGGACGGCTTCATCTCGCTGCCGCTTACGCCTGACATGTACAGTTACAGGGGCCAGTCCTTTTGCGCCGCCGGCGACGTTATTGCAGGGGGGACCTTTACGTTTACACCCTCGACCCGTGATGAAACAGCGACGTATCGCCATTACATGCAGCGGCGCAAGGAAACACAGCCGGAAGGCTGGTGCTGCGGCAGTGTTTTCCGGAATCCGCCAGGCGATCATGCGGGCAGACTTATCGAGGCGGCCGGCCTCAAGGGAACGCGTCGCAACGGCGCGGTCATCAGCGATAAGCACGCAAACTTTATCATGAATGACGATAACGCAACCTTCGACGATGTGTTATATCTTATCACCCTGATGAAAGAAACGGTGCAACACCGTTTCGGCGTGGAACTACGCGAAGAAGTGCGTATTATCAGGGCGACGTCATGTTGTGAATGAGACGCCGTTTCACGTGTTTGACCCGAGCAAACGCGGTTGCCACAGTTGACATTGTGACCGCAGACAAGCAATCCGTATTTTGCAAACACCCTTTTAGAAATCTATGGCGTCCATGCCCGGAATGCAGGAGTTCAACGGCACCGTCTCGATATGGGTCGCGCCCAGGCGAGCCAGCTCATAGCGCACCTGTGCCAGCGGCAATTTGGGGTCTGACATGCTCATCTGAATGCTGAATTCCGTGAAGTTCACCCCTTCATTCATGGTCGGCTCATCGCCAAACAGACCATTACTTTCCAGAAACTCGAGGATGGGGGCGATCTTATCCTTGCGCGTGTTGAACAGTATCAATACCTTGTTCTCGGCATACACCGCACCGTACAGATTGAGCAGAAACATGCGGGCAATCTCATACTTCCCAGGCTGTTCCTTAATAGCAGGGTTCGCCCACAGCCCGGTTTCCGACGTCATGACTTCCTCGCTGATTTGCAGGCCGTAATTTCGTATGGCGCTGCCGGTCTGTGTTATTTCGAGCCCGAAATCAACACCGCCGTTCAATACTTTCGCTTCGGTTTTTCCCCAGGCCTCGTAGACTACAAGGCCGTGGTCTATTTTGGGTGGCGTGTTGTATTTCTGCACAGAGAAAGCGTCCCAGTCATCGCCAAATCCCAGCGCGTCTTTTTTCCCGCGGAACCAGTCTATGGCCAGATAGGGCATCTCCGACACAACCCTGAGTATGCGCCGCTCACGAAGCAACGTCTCCATCCATCCATCAAAGGAGGTGTTGTCCGGCAAGGGCGCATTGACAACGACGATGCGCACATTGCCCCGTTGCAGCGACAATATTTTTTGGAGCGTAATGGTCTTTTCATATTCGTAGCGATATTCGAGTAATCGCTCGGTGATCCAGTCGTCTCCGCCAATGGCAATATCTACCTCGTGCAGCGCCAGCTGCGCGCCAAATTCCTGGGGGCGTCCATCCCACCCGAAAAGCATGCCGTGCAGCGGGAAGGTGGTTGGGCCGCCTGCCTCGTAGCCGCGCGTAGGGAATCCGGCGGCCTTCAGCAGCGTCACAAGATTGCCGCCTCGTTTCGGGTCAGCAAGAGAACCGGCGGGCATGCCAATAATTAATTTGTCTTCCACTTCTTTATTCCTTTATATGAATCATGTCGCTCTCTGCGTGTAGCGGTTCATCGGGGCGTGTAAACGCCATATAGCAATAGACCAACGCAAAAGCCAGCAACGACCAGGCGAAACCCGCACGGGTCACGCTCCAGGGCATGGCGTCCATCTCTCTGGCCAGCCACGAAGCGAACAGGGCTGTGGGAAAACATGCGCCGGCCCAAATCCAGGCTGCCAGCGTATGGCGTTGCGGCCAGGGCGTCAGGTCGGGACGCGGACGCCTTTCAAGAAAGAAACCAAGCACAAACAAAATGACGCCAATGGCAAAAAGACCTGACTCGCCCCGGGAAAACCAATAAGAAAAACTCGTCTCGCGCAAGGGGTCGCGCCCGAACATTGGGTCAAAAACAATCACACGAACAATCATGCCCGTAAACGCAATCAGAGCGCCCTCGAGTTGCAGACGTGAAGTGCGCGTCGGATGCAACCAAGTCTTGTGCGCCGCGCCGACCAAAAACAATCCGCAGGGCAACAACGACATGTAGACGCTGGTTAATACGACAAAATACATCATGGTCTTCTAACTCTTGATACGGGCCGAATTATGGGTATAACCGCTGGCGCTTCCAGTCAGAGCCTGCCTTTGTATACAAGACGCGGTCATGCAAGCGATACGGTTGTTTGAGCCAGAATTCAATTGTCTCCGGGATTACGCGGAAACCGTTCCAGAATTCCGGGCGCGGCACCGGACCGAACAGGTATCGCGCCACATATTTCGCAATACGTTTTTCAAGCGCCCGGGGCGTTTCAATGGGCTGCGACTGTTTGGACGCCCACGCGCCCAAACGGCTTTGACGGGGCCGTGACGCGAAATACGCGTCCGCATCTTCGGCGCTGGTTTCTTCCACCGCGCCGCGAATGCGCACCTGTTTACCCAACGGCATCCAGTAAAAGCACAACGCCGCGCGGGGCATAGCGCGCAATTGCGCCGCTTTGGGACTTGTCATGTTCGTGTAGAATACAAATCCCCGTTCATCATATCCCTTCAACAACACCTGTCGCGCGTCAGGCGCGCCCTGTGCGTCTGTTGTGGCCAGGGTTAATGCGGTATGGTCTTCTATCCCGTCGCATTGCGCCGCTTCGGCGTACCAGCAGTCAAACAGGACAAAAGGGGACGCTTCATGCTGTATGGTCAATTGCTTAAACCTTAGTGATAGATTCATGCCGCCGGAGTTTATACTGGACTGTATGTCCATTGGCAACTACGAAACGAAATAACGCCAAGGCGCGCAAGGACATAGTGAAAATGTACCGAGAGCTAACAGCGGCGTCGCGATATATTTCCCAAGCGCACCGTAAGCCGAAGCGCATCTACCTATGCGACGCGGTGGCGCGGATTATTGTTGCCGCGTGTCCTGTCCGTGTAGGTCAAGCGCCGCTCGCCTGCTTCAAATAGGCCAGGCTTTTCGTGGCAATGGCCTCTGGGCCGTCATCAAAGTCAAATACCTCGACGGAAACATACTTATCGTAGCCAATGTCGCGCAACGCCTGGAATATGGGCACGAAATCTACATCGCCCCAGCCCGGGCCTTTGAAATTGGCGTCGTTGGCATGGTAATGACGCAGATATTTACCATATTTCCGGATAACCGTTGCGCGGTCTTCCTCTAAAAAGTTCATGGCCTTGGTGTCAAGCAGCAGCTGGAAATTAGGGTGGTTAACCGCCTCGATGAGTTCCACCGTCTGCTCGGGTGTATGGCAAAAATTGGTTTCCCAATGATTTAACTGCTCCATGCAAATGGTTACGTCTCGCTTTTCGCACACAGGCATGGCTGCCTCGAAAATCTCGCGCGCATATCCAAACGCCTGGTTGTAGGTCAGGTCGCGATCAACATTGCGTTGTTTGGGCGATCCGAAGATGATGACCTTGCCGCCCACATCGCCGCAGAAATTGACCAGATCAAGCATGTATTTCTGTGTAAACGCCCGCACCTCGGCGTCGGGATGGGTCAGGTGGACGCCCTCGGGCCCTACAAACACCCAGTGGATGCCCACGATATCAAGCGCCGCCTTTTCCGCATAGCGTACAATGTCAGAGCGCGTGGATGCCGGGATATCGTACACATATTGGGACAATGTAAAGGGCGCAATTTCAAGGCCGTCGTATCCGATCTCTTTCGCATAATTGATGGTGCGCTCCATATCGTTCCACTCTTTGAATATCTCGCTGCAAATACCAAACTTCATCTGCTCTCCTTGCGCTTCGGATGCGTCGAATTAAACGCTGTCCAAAGTTTTTTCTTCCAGTGTCATCTTTTTTTCTTTAGATTCATACACATAAACGCAATTGCCGCCCGCTCGTTTTGCGCCGTACATCATTTCGTCCGCAAAGCGAATAAAGGACTGGGGCGTACTATCGTGGCGATATGTCATCAC
>SLFT01000279.1 GCA_007124105.1 Candidatus Hydrogenedentota bacterium
CCGAAGAACAGGTGGACCAACTGTATGAACGGTTTATTGTGCTGGCGGACCGAAAGAAAGAGGTGTATTCCGATGACCTGCGCATGTTGATTGTCGGACTGCACAATGAGAAATTCGAGACCTATCATCTCGAGGATTTGCGTACCTTCGGTGAAGATCCCACCGTGGCGCTTGTTAAATTGAAGTGCGGCGATACTACGCAAACAGAAACCGCCACGGGCGACGGCCCTGTGCATGCGTCCTGCGTTGCCATTGAAAAAATCGTAGGCCACACAGGCAGACTCGAGGAATTCGAGGTGCGGGCGACCACGCCGGGTAAAGACGCGCTTGGCGAGGCGCATGTGACGGTACGCTTTGACGACAGGGCGTATCGCGGCTCCGGCGCAAGCACGGACATTATCGAATCGGCCATTCACGCCTATCTCAACGCCGTCAATAAACATGTGGCCTATCTGGAAAGTAAAAAGCTAAGCGAAGCGGCCCAGACAAGCAAGTAACGATTACGGCCGCGACCGGACCCCGAGATAATTGCTCTGAAATTCATCTGTTATGATACAGGCTGAAAGCCTGATGAACGACTGCCCGGCAAAGATGTGCTGCGATGTCTGGCAGTCAACTGCTAGTGCGGAATATCCGGCGATGCGCTTATGTTTCTTGGCTACATATTCCCGATGGCAGTGCGGCGAAATCAACCACAAGGAGTTGTAAGTCTTGCGCGCCTTTATGCAATAGACTGTACGTGTGAGCGGAAAGAGAACCATGCATACTATGTTAAATAATTTGTCCCTCGCTGAAACCGAGCGTTGGTTGCGCGAGCCCGATGAGAAGCCGCTCGAGGAGTTGTGGGCCGCCGCCGACGCAGCGCGTCGCGACACCGTGGGCGACGCGGTACATTTGCGTGGACTTATCGAGATATCAAATTGCTGCACGAGAAATTGCGCTTATTGCGGACTGCGTGTCGAAAATAAAACGCTGAAGCGGTACCGCATGGAAAAGGATGAAATTGTTGCGTGCGCACACCAGGCAAAACAGTTTGGCTATGGGACGACCGTATTGCAGGCGGGCGAAGATGTCGGCATAAGCCGTGAATGGATGGCCGACCTGATTCGCGCCATTAAAAGCGAGACGGGGCTTGCCGTTACGCTTAGTCTCGGCGAGCGTGACGAGGCGGACTTGGCCGCATGGCGCGAGGCGGGCGCCGATCGTTATCTGCTTCGTTTCGAGACTTCAGACCCCGAACTGTACGCGCGTATTCACCCGCCGGCACAAGGAAAGACCGTCAGCGACCGACCCGCCATATTGCGTCAATTGAAGGCGTTGGGCTATGAGGCCGGCAGCGGCGTCATGATTGGCATTCCCGGGCAGACCTACGCCTCGCTCGCCCGGGATATTGCCCTATTCCGTGAACTTGACCTGGACATGATTGGCGTCGGCCCCTTCATTGCCCATCCGGGTACGCCCCTGGGCAGCCAGAGTCTGCCGTCCGCCCCCGAAGGCGAGCAAGTTCCCAATACGGAGTTGATGACCTACAAAGTTGTGGCGCTCACCCGTTTGGCTTGTCCCGAGGCCAACATCCCGAGCACTACCGCGTTGGCAACGCTGAACCTCGCCAACGGCCGTGAACTTGGCCTGTTGCGCGGCGCCAATATTCTTATGCCGAATCTCACCCCCGTTGACTATCGCGCGCTCTACGAAATCTATCCCGCCAAAGCGTGTATCCAGGAAACCGCCCGCGATTGTAACACCTGTATAACGGCCCGAATACGCAGTATAAACCGGACTCCGGGCGTAGGCCACGGCGGTCGCAAGCGCAGTGCGTAGGCGTTAAACCTGGTCTGGGCGCGTTCTTCGCCGGCTCACGATGGGAGTCGAGGATACAGGCGGGTTAAGGTGTCTGCGATGATTGACGCCTTGGCTTCGATGCCCGGGTTGCGCAGATGACAAATATCCCCGAACAGTTCCGCGCCGCCACGAAGCTGTTCCGCAACAGGAATATAAAGGAGGCCAACATCCTCGCACAGTTCGCGCAGCGCGTTGTTATAGGCGTCGAGGGCGCGTAGATAGGAATGGAAGCCAACATAGCGTCCGCCCCATTCCGTGCGTGTGCAATACTCGTAATAGTCGTGTTCGGCGGCGGACAGGCTTGTGACGTCGGGCGCGGCGAAGCTTGCAACGGCCACGTCTACGCCCCGTGTCTGGGCGTATTCCACTAGAAAGCGGAGGTCGGCCATTTTGTTTTGCTTGATAAGCGTGGTCATTTCCGCGATGTCTGGCAACAAAAACCTGTTGAAGTATCGGTTCATAAAACGCGATTGACGAAATCGCTGTTGCCAGGACGATGCATTGTTTACCCATATTGGGAACAGATCGTGGCAAATGTCGTTTACCCCGTTGTACAGAATAATCATATCCGGGTCGAGGGCCAGGTAGTCGGCAATTCTCATGCGGTGTTTTAAGGAATTCATGCCTGAAATGCCACAGTTGATCACCTCAAAACGCACCGTGTCGAAATGCCTGTTCAGCGTTGCTTCAAGTATAGCCGGATAGGTCAGCGCGTTGGTCGGTCCTTCCTCGGTTGTGGACGCGCCCACACAGAGGATGCGGAATACGCCATCGCCTTTCGCAACCGGGAAATCATGGTCCCGGAACCCGTGGTTGTTGCTGTAGAAATCTTCGGCCAGACCCAGCACGTTAATGTGGTCCTTGCGGCGTACATGTTTCTGGTATACAAAAAAAGGCACATCCCACAGGTCGTTTGCATGGGCTAGGGCGGCCATGTCGGGGTCGCGGTAAAGTATCCAGGCGTCATTGAGGCGGCGAGACACATCTTCTGGAGGGCGTTGGTGTATCGTTTCGCCGAGGGGAGCAACAACCGGTGTATTACTGAAGTCCGGTATCGGTTCGGTTACGATGCAATACTGGAAATCGTGCGGAACGGCGCGCGTTTCTCCGTTTAATGGCGGAACGAACGTGATCGGGGACTGCTGGGGAACGGCGCTCGTATCGCGTGGGGCCCGTTGCAGCCAGTGCATCAGCCAAGCGGCCTCAGTTTCCGGCACTATCGTTCCAAGCGCGGCTTCATCTGAAAACTCCTGTACAGGAAACATTCGCGTTGCCATGCCGTCATGGCCCACGCGTAGGATGCGCAGGCCATACACATTGGCGAATACCTGGCGACCCCAGTCGTCCAGACTGCGAAACAGCCCAAGCCGGTTTTGCATTTCCCAGCGGGGACTTATTGGCGGCAACGGGTCAGGCGATTTTCCCGCGCCCAGATAATGCCCACGCAATTCCTCGTCTCGCAGCCATTGCGAAAAAGTATTGGAGTGTTCATCGGCAATGGGCCATTGCTCGCCTTGTGTGCGGGACAGGACGAAGGGGTTGCGTGTTTCCACAGCGTGATAATGCCAGCGCGTCCACAGCTCCAGACCCACGAAAATCACCAACAGCCATAACACGAACGAGCCCAGGTAAAACAGATATTTCCAGTAGGTGCGCATGAATGCTTTCGTTGTTTGTTTCGTTGCGGTTATGAATGACACAGTCGTCTCGTGCGTCTGGTTAATTAGGACGCGAATCTACAATACACAAAAAACGGTGACCTGAACAATGTTTCCATGAGAGCAGTACTTCTGCTAAATGGTGCGACACAGGGTTTTATAATAGGCTGGACTTCGTATCATCGCGAGAGGAAGAGTTGAACATCGTCGTCATTCCCGCGAAAGCGGGAACGACGGTGAGAAGCCGCTCATAATGAATAGAGGCGTTGCCCACATCAGAGTGAAATGTTACTCACGAGGTTGATTGGTTGTCGGTGAGACCGGCGGGGAACGAGGCCCGCCGGACAACTGCCGCCCTGGCTGTAACCGGCCCGCGCCCTTATGCTTTCTCAAAAAACGGTTGCATTTCGCCGCTGTTTATGTCATTATATTGTGGTAGGGAGCCGAATAACGGCGTTGAGCATACTATATATTGTTTGTTGCATCTCGTTGTGTTAAAATAAAGTTTAGAGGTTAATCTGATGCTATTCCTGAAGAAACGAGGGCTGTCGGCGTCGGGCCGCGCAGCCGTGATGCAAGCGCAACCGTCAGCGGCGGCCGAGACGTATGAGGCGGTCGTAGAAACGCTGCAACCGGAGGAAGATGACGTGGCTATTCCCCAGGACGACATCTCACAGATTTCGGGCGATCCCATTCAGCAATTATTCACGACACTTGGAAAATTTCACCGTCACCTGAACAAGGCGCAAAATGCGCCGGACAACGGCGAATGGTGCGATGAATGTATGAACGAGTTGATGACCGGACTCGATATATCCATCGCGTGCGAATGGACGCCGGTGAAGGATGCGCTGATTGACGCCGCGCGTATTCTGCACAGTTACGAAGAAGTAGGCAAGGCGGGTTTGTGTGTGCCGTTCCTGCGGGACAGTTACGAATTGCTTTCGCTGATGGTGGGTGATTTGATAGTGGATACGGTGCGTACCGGCGTCAAGAAGAAATGGCGCGATCATTACATGCGCGCCGTTGAAGAACTTGAATCGCATGATATCCCCCTGGTAGAAGACGAAGAACGCGAAGTGACGTTGGAGCATAATAGCGCCGCAAGCGCAACAGAGACTGCGACGCGTCCTGATTTACGTGACGAGCGGCAAAAACGGGATGCTGCGTCCGCGCCGGCTCATGATGCCGCGCGCGAAAAGGAAAACCAGCAAGAAGCGCCTGATGTACCGGAGGACAATGCCTCACAAGAAAACGAAACAGTAACGGAAACGGATAAGGCGGCTGATGACGCTGTTATGCCCGAGACGCCAGAAAATACGGCGCAGCATCTCGCCGCTGAACTGGACGACATGAATTTTGATTTGCCGGCCCTGTCTGAAAGCGCCAGAGAAGACAGCGCCAAAAATAAACAGGATACTCCGGACGACGACACCCCTTTCCCACCGGCTTCGGGGGAAGAGGAGACGCCTTTCGATGGGTCGCTTTTCGATGAAAAAGGCGATGTTGGCGCACGTGAGACGGAAGACTTGCTGCCGTTTGATCCGGGCAACGGGAGCAAAGACAATGATGTGCAGGACGTCCCGGTCGAGGATAAGCAGTCAAACGCCGCTTCCGTGAAGGCGCAGGAAGACCGCGCTTCGGCATCGGAATGCAAAGAAGAACCGGGAGACGAAATATTAGCGTCTGTGGCTGCAACGCCGCCGGAACGTGTGTCGGACCAACCGGAAAAAACGAATGGGGGCGAAGATAGCCAGGCTGTCGTGACCCCCCCAGCTGACCGGGCGACAGAAGAAGAGCCACTGTTGAAGAGGGAGGAGGATGAGGCGACTGGCCCGGAGCAGACATCTCAGGAACAGGAGGGTGAGGCTGCTTCGCAGAAACAGGCGGATGACCAGACGCAGAAGGCGTCCCCGGAACAAGCCTCTGGCCAGGCCAATGCGACAACGGATGCCGCCGCGCCGTCCAAAGAAGACGCGCCCGATGCGCCCGCCGACAGGTCTGCCGCGGACGAAGAGCGGGGCGCCTCGGAAACTGTCACGCCGGCAACGCTCTTACAGCGCGCGCTGGACGCCATCACGGTGGGCGATACGAGCAATACCAAGGAAATAGCCCTTGAACTGGCTGTGGTCATGGCGCGCAGCGAATACGAGCAGGCCCGCGAGGAGCTGGGAAAGGCCGAGCGTACCTTGTTGGAAAACGGTCGTGTTATTAAACAGACAGAGGCTAAAATTTCTGAAACGGAAGGCGATCTTTCGCGAACCGAAGAATTGCTGGCGGCCCGAGACGGCGAGCGCGGCGCCTGTCGCGAACAGATTGGCGTAATAGACGATGAGTTGAATGGCATGTCTGCCGAACTGGCCGACATTGACGCGCAGATTGCGGCCCTGCAGCAGAGGCGTCGCGAGCAAGTGAACCGTATCGAAAACAAGCAGGCGGAACGGGAAGAAGCCATTGACAGCGAAAGCCGCGCACAAACGGAAATGGAAGCGTTGTCGCAGGAGACGGACAACATACGGGAGCGTCTCACCGAGGCGCAGGAGGAAGTGCGCCGGCACAATGCGGAGCGACGCGCTATCGAGTTAACGATTATTCAGGCGCGCGAAGAAATGGAGGCCCGTCGTTTGTCGCTGGCGGCTATCGAGCAAACGCGACGTCCGGATGCGACGTCGCCCAAAACGGAAACGGAAAGTGATTCGTTGCTATGATGACAGGCATGTCGTGAATTGTAAAAGGAGGTCTGTGGCGTGGCGAAAAAAGGTGAACTGATTGCGGCGGTTGATTTCGGCACGCGCGCTGTGCGCGTGGTGATAGCGCGTCGAATGCCAGGCGGACAGACCCGCATCTTGGGATACGGCGTCGCGCCCACGCGCGGTTGCATCAAGTTTGGAGCGGTGCAGGACCTTAACGCCGCCATAGAGACATTCCAATCGGCGTTGCGCGCCGCGAAAAAGATGGCCGGCGTCAATATCTACGCCCTATATTGTGGCATTCAAGGCGCCAATGTCACGTGCAGCGTTTCCGAGGGCAAGGCATCGGTGGAAAATAAGGTTATCAAAGCCGAGCATCTTGATATGGCCCGTGAAGCCGCCGCCACCGCCGCCATAGACGTGGAAGCGCGTCCGCTCTCCTCGGTGATGTCCGAGGAATGGACGGTTGACGGTGTGCGTGTCGCTGATCCCATCGGCATGCACGGCTCCTATGTCAAGGGCAGATTCCATTTCGCGAAGTTGCCTAAGTTTGTTGAAAACAACCTGCGCGCGTGCATCGAGGCGCAGGGGCTCGTCATTGAAGAGTTTGTGTTTATGCCGTTGGCGGCAGCATCGGGATGTCTCACCTGCGAAGACATGCAGCTGGGCGCCGCGGTGGTGGACCTTGGCGCGGCCGCTGTAGGCATCGCCGTGTACGCCAACAACGGAATATGCGCCGCTACCACCCACGGCTGGGGCAGCGGTTTCATCATTAACGACGTGGCCGCCGGGCTGAAGGTCGCCTTTGACGAAGCGACGGAACTGGTGCTCGAATACGGCATCAGCGAGCGCCGCATCGTGGCATTAAACCAGGAAGACGCCCGCGGGGAAGCCGGCAAGAAAACGGGAAACGTTCCACCGCCGAAAGCGCCTATCATAAAACTGACGCGCACCGTGACAGGAGCGCCTTCGACCGTGTCTCTTGCCGAACTTGATGATATTGTCTTTGACCGCAGCGCGGAAATCGCCGACAAGGTATGCCGTTTTCTCACGAGCAACCAATATCTCGACCGGCTTGGTCGCGGCATCGTGTTGACCGGAGGCGGCGCCGCCCTGCATAATCAGGATACATTGTTCGGCGCGAAAAGCGATATGCCCGTGCGTATCGGCGTTCCCATCGGATTTGATGATTTGCCTGATGCGCTCGACTTGCCGGAATGGGCGCCGGTGATGGGCATCGTCAAATACGCGCTGGC
>SLFT01000229.1 GCA_007124105.1 Candidatus Hydrogenedentota bacterium
ACTAAAGCGTGAACAACATACGCTATCTTCTTTGCATTTATAATAGAAGATGACCGATAATCTACTACTGTCTGGCTGACGGACGGCATTGGACGCGTCAGACGATGGCGCACAAGCGACTGTCCCTTGTGCCCCAAACGGTACGACTTATTATGCTTGCCACGAGGGAGAGGTTCAAGTTTATGCGCGGTTGTTGTCCTTGTCAGACGCGACGGGGGAGAGGGTGCTCCATATTCCAGGGGCGAAGCAGTTGAACGATGCGCGATTTGTGGTGTGTTGTTCTTTTGCATTTGTCTTCTTGGTAAAGACAGAATCATTCTATTTTGTCCTTTTGAAAAAGATAATTTGTAAGTGTCCAGGCGCTTAACATATCTGTGTCTATCTGAGGTCAAAAAAAGAAGCCCAAAAGACTTTACCACAGATGAACACAGATTGACACAGATAAACAAGAATTCGATTGTATATCTGCGCTGCATGGCGCCACTTCTTCCGGGCGAAGACCTGGACGAAGCGTAGACATCTACACCAGCGTTGCGTTCTATTATACACAGTATGAATTCCGGGTGGCGGAAACACTGCTTTTTTTTTTGAAGGCTGCTCGTTTAACGCAACGCGGCAAGGATGCCGCGTCTACGACAGCGCAGTTCTTTTTCAGGTTCAGAGCGGGGTCATGAAGGGCTGGGTGGGTTCACATAATTGTCTCGCTTGTGTTCTTGTGCTATTATTCAGCAGTGAAGCGCAGGCGCTTTTTATTTTTGACAAACGCAAAGGACCATTTCTTATGAGGCATTTTAACGGCGTAGTTTTCCTGGCGCTGGTTGTTTGTGGCGTTGCCGCCGGGTCGGGGTTGGTTGAGGCGACGCATCTATTGACCCTTGACGGTTTTGCGGCGCCGGAATGTGTTGTTGTTGACCAGGATACGGGTGTGGCTTATGTATCGAATATGAACACGCCCGAGGAGACGTATTGGCAGGATACGGGCGAAGGGTTTATCTCGCGTCTTGATCGGGACGGCGCATTGGATGCGCTTCGATGGGTTGAGAGTACGGCCGCATTCATTCTGAACCAGCCCAAGGGCATGGCCATCCTTGACGGGCGTTTGTATGTTGCGGACAACACGCGGCTGTTGTCCTTTTCCCTGTCGGACGCGACGGGGGAGGGGGTGTTCCATATCCCGGGGGCGAAGCAGTTGAACGACGTGGCGTCGTGGCGTGGCAACGTATACGTGACCGACACGGCCACAGGCAAGATACATCGCGTGGACATCAGCGGCGGCGCGGCCCATGAGACCGTTGCGACAGTGGAAGGGGTCAACGGCGTCACGGTGCGCGACGGCGTGATGTACGCGGTGTCCTGGACGAACCATGAGATTTTCGAGATAGCGCTGGACGGCGCGCATGAACCCAAACCCTTTGGCGTTGCGTCCCATTTCACCAACCTTGACGGCATCGAGGTATTGGCCGACGGCTCATTTGTTGTGTCCGATTTCATGGGTCATAAGATTTCCGTTGTCTCGCCGGACCGCGACACTGTAAAAACGATATACGAATTGAACACACCCGCCGATATTGGGATAGACTTCGCGCGCAACCGGTTGTATGTACCGCAATTGGAATCGGACACGGTGGTCGTCCTGTCGCTGGAACGGCCGCGAGACGCGGCATTGCCCCTTTCCAGGGCGCGCGACCGGGAGTTTCACGAATTGCAGCGCCAGATATTGGATCGTCCCAACTGGGACAACGCCCGTCTGGCCCGCGAGGCGCACCGCCCCGAGTCGCTGGTGCTGGAGACGGACGCTACGCCCGTGGACATTGTGTGGCGTCGCGCCTGGGCGCTGCTCGAGCATTTGAAAGTCCTTGACGCCGGGCCTGATCTGTCCGCGCAGGAAGCGGCGCTACATGCGCTGAACGATCGCGTGGCCGCGTTACAGGCCGCTACGAACGAAGAAGAGCAGGCGTTGCTGTTGTTGGCGCGGGCGTCCCGTTCCGAGGGGGATAACGCGCTGTCGCCCGTCGAGGCGGAACAGCGCGACCTTTTCCATGCCATCTGCGCTGTCCGTCGCGAAATCGCCTTTTCCAATCCACTGCTTGATTTTGATCGCATCCTGTTTTTGAAACGGCACAAGTCCATTTTCGAACACATGTGCGATCAATACTATGGCATAGCGGCGCGTCCCGGTGGCGGCCTTTACATTCTTGAGGATGCCTTCACCGACGCGCCCCGGGCGAAGAATGTGTTGGCTGACGCGGTGGTGGAGCGGGGCCGTCTGCGCGGCGAGCGGCTGCGCGGCGGCATCAGTCCGGCGACATTATATTATGACGGCGAGGGCCATTTGACGGAATCATGCGACCCCCACGGCGGCGCGTTTCTGTCGCCTGACTTGTCTTACGACGGAAAACAGATTCTGTTCTCGTATGTGGAATGCCGGGGCGATACGCGGCATAGCTACCGCACAGAGGACCCGGGCGACTATTGGGTGAACCCCTGGGATCCGGGCCGGGCCTATCACGTGTTCAAGGTGAATGTGGACGGCACGGGCCTTGCGCAATTGACGGACGGCCCCTGGAACGACCTGCATCCCTGCTGGCTGCCCGACGGTCGTGTGGCCTTCATCTCCGAGCGACGGGGCGGTTTCCTGCGCTGCGGCCGCGTATGTCCGACATACACCATGTACCAGATGAACGACGACGGCGGTTTTATCCGTCCGCTCAGTTACCATGAAACCCACGAATGGCTGCCCAGCGTGGACAACAACGGCATGATCGTGTACACGCGCTGGGACTATGTGGACCGGGACAGCGACATTGCCCATCATCTATGGTTGAAATATCCCGACGGTCGCGACCCGCGCGGCCCACACGGCAATTATCCGCGTGTTCGCGAGCATCGCCCGTGGATGCAGATGTCGCTGCGCGCCATCCCCGGTTCGCACAAGTACCTTGCGACAGCGGCGACCCATCACGGCCAGCACTTCGGTTCGCTTATTACCATAGATTTGCACATCGAAGACGATCACGAAACGAGTCAGATTCGGCGCGTTACGCCGGAAACGATGTTCCCCGAATCGGAATCCGCGCCGGGCATCCCGTTTCAGCCGCGCGGTCGCGGGGGCGACGGCCAGGTATACGGCACGCCGTGGCCGCTGAGCGAGGACTTTTATCTGGCCGTGTATGATCCCGGACAACAGCACCATGCCCTGTATCTCGTGGACGGGTTCGGCAACCGCGAACTGATATATTGGGATCCGGACATTGCGTGTTCCGACCCGATCCCGCTGAAACCGCGTCCCATGCCGCCCGTGATCCCCGTGCAGACACACTACGCGGAAAGCGAAGCGGAACAACCCCGTACGGGCACCATCTCCGTGATGAACATTTACGACGCGCTTCATCCCTGGCCCGAGGAGACACAATTGAAGGAGTTGCGCATGATACAGCTCTTCGCCAAGTCCACGCCCGCGCCTGGCGACCCTGATATTGGCGCGGGCGATCAATCAAATGCGCGCGGCTCGCTGGGCACCGTGCCCATCGAGGCGGACGGCAGCGTATATTTTGAAGCGCCCGCGGGCATCACCTTCTATTTTCAGGCGCTGGACGAAGACGGGCTGGCTGTCCAGACCATGCGCTCGGCCACATACCTCCACCCGGGCGAGCATTTATCCTGCGCGGGCTGTCACGAACCGAAGCAGGCCGCGCCGCCGCCGCCATCAGAGCTGCCTCTGGCGCTGCGCAAGCCACCCGCGCAATTAACGCCCGAGCCCGAGGGCGCGTATCCGCTCCAATTCTCGCGGCTGGTGCAACCCGTGCTCGACGCCAAATGCGTGGCCTGTCATGACCGTGAAGACGACGCGCCCAGCCTTGACGGCAACACCTTCGGCGAGCATGGCTGGTCGCAGGCGTTTCATTCCCTGGCGCCCTTCGCCTGGATGAAACATGGCGGCAATTTCACGGGCATACAGCGGAACAAGACCTCATACTCGATTCCGGGCGACGTGGGCGCGCGCGCCTCGAAATTGTTCGCGATGCTTGACGCGGGCCATCACGATGTGGAACTGAGTCAGGAAGAATTGCGACGCATCACCTTGTGGCTCGACGGGAACAGCGTGTTCTACGGCGCGTACCACGACATTGTGGCCCAGGCGCAAGGCGAACGGGTGTTGCCGCATCTTGAATAGAGGGACTAGCCCGGATATTTCACCGGATTTCTGTTGCGCCTGCGAATCGTATGCTATATCAGCACTTTGCTTGCCCACCGACTTCGACGTGTTTCAACACGCTATCAACTGGCGGCTGACGGGGCCGCAACAAACCCGAGCGCCAATTACCCCAGATTCAACAGATTTTCGAGCGCGCCCATGTCCGCCGGAATATGCGGCGGGGCGTCGGTTTCAACTATCTGTTTTCCCGCCAGGTCTTTCATGCCGTTGCCTGTGAGAATACAACATACAGTTGCTCCTTCGAACAGGGCGGCGTTGCCCTGGAGGGCGGCGACAACCACCGCGCTGGTGAGCTCGCACAGCAGCCCTTCGGCCCCGGCCAGGGCACCGACGCCATTTTTGATGGCGTCATCGTCCACGGCGATGGCGACCCCGTTTGTTTCGCGCAGGGCGGGCAGGGCGGTATGACCGTCAAAGAGGATGTCGTCCGCAATGCCGCCCGCCACCGTGTCCGGGTTCTCCCAAGGGTGACACAGGCTTTCCTGAAAATCCCAACGCATTTCCATCGCCTGTTTAAGCGGCGCGCATCCGGCGGCCTGCACACCGGCAAGCCTGGGCAGTTTCTTGATGAAGCCCATGCGTTTCAAATCGAGCAGTCCGCGCCACACGCCGCCGATCAGTCCGCCGCCGCCCACGGGCGCAAGTATCCAGTCTGGCATGGCTTCGGCGCCGTATTGCTGAAACAGTTCGTAGGCAATCGTCTTCGCGCCCTCTACGTTATACGGATCATACATGCCCGCCGTGGACAGATGCGCCCACCCAAAGGACTGACATGCCTGGATACACAGGGAGAACACCTCACTGGGATACGGCGAATCCACACATATTACCCGCGCGCCATAGGCGGCGGCCTGCGCAATCTTGCCCGCGCCGGCCTGGCCGTGCATGAACAATATGGCATTTATCCCCGCTCGCGCCGCATAAGCCGCGGTCGCCACGGCGACATTGCCCGAGGATACCACGGCGACCGTGTCCATGCCCCGCTCGCGGGCATGACTAATGGCTACCGACAACTGCCGGTCCTTGAAGGAACCAGTGGGATTCACCATCTCGTTCTTGATGCGCAAACCGCCCAACCGCAGCCGAGCCCCCAGGCGGGGCGCGTCCACCAGCGGCGTGGCCCCTTCGCCCAGGCTGGTAACCATCTGCGGATCACTGACGGGCAACAAGGGCAGATAATGCCACAGCGACGCTGGCGGCGTTCTCATGGCAGCGTCCGTCATCGCGCCCAACGCGCGCAATGAAAGCGGGTCGCCGCAGACCGGACACTGGAACTGATCAGACAAGGGACAGGTATGACCGCAGGAATAGCAGTGATATTCAAAAGATGATGTGTTGTTCATAATGATTTCCCGTGACGCAGGTAGTTGTAGACAATCGTAATACTCGGGTTATGATAACGCAACGGGGCGGTTTAATGCATGAGACGCCGCGACAGCTGGATACCTTTGTATTGACCTTATTGACCCTATTGACCTTATTGACGGGATGGATGCATTGGAATCTCGGTGAAGGGCAATGGACGGAACGACAGAGAGAACGTATTCGTTCTTGTTGGATTATGGGCCTCATCCATGCACGATTGTCGCCTGTTTTCTTGCACCCCGCAGGCGTATTCCTTTATAGTTACACTATACGCGGCAACCGCTGTAAACGTTGAAAACGGCCTGGTTGCGGCGAATGAATCTGGTTGTCAGGAACCCGCATCATGACTCACGCTGAACTGGAAAATACCCGCGCCATTGACGCGTTAAAGATAGACCGTTCTGTTATTACCACGGCAAGCCTCCACGATGAATCCGATGAAAAGGCTTATTGGCTGAGCAGAACGCCCGAGGAGCGGCTCGAGGCGCTGGAACTTTACCGACAGATTGCGTACGGCTATGATCCGAATACCCTCCGATTTCAAAGAGTTCTTGAGGTTGCTGAATTCCCGGTCCGTTGAGTATATGCTCATTGGCTGTTACGCGGTAGGATTTCACGGCTATCCGCGCCCCACGGGCGATATGGATATCTGGATATCCAGGAGTTCAGAAAATGCGGCACGTGTTGTCCGGGCACTCGTAGACTTTGGTTTTGAGCCGTCCCAGGCATCAGCCGCGTTATTTACGCAACCCGATCAAATCATTCGCATGGGAATGCCGCCGTTGCGTCTGGTGATACTGACATCCGTTTCAGGGCTGGATTTTGGGTTATGTTACCCGCGACGCATTGTCGCGGAAATAGACAGCGTTGCCATATCAATAATAAGTCGCGAAGATTTGCGGATAAACAAAAGGGCGAGCGGTCGTTACAAAGATTTGGACGACCTTGAGCAACTGACATGAGAAGACGCACATGATCCGCGTTAAGTTTATGTATCGCGGATGGAAGTGCTGAAACGTTGAGGCATCAAATCAGGGACATTGTGTGAAGAAATCCATAATAAAATTGGGCCGTATCATCCGCATGGCAAGTCTGGCGTGCTTTATCGCCCTGGCCGTGTGGGCTTTGTTGCCGCCCGCAGAAGACGAAGACGATTATGACGACGGGGAAACGCCGGCGGAGCGCCATGAGCGTCGCGACCAGGCTGTGGACTATGTAATTCGTTTCAGTCCGGGCCCGAATTATATGCCCGGCTCGGTGCCCTTCGGCATCGGCGAACCACTGCAGGGGCTGTCTCGTGTGTTGCGCGATTTCGAGCGTCGTTTCCCCGATACGCGGGTCGAGGTATTGACCACGCCCCTCACGCGCGAATATCTGGTGACCCAGTTGTCCAGCGGCCAGGCGCCGGATATACTGAATGTGAATGTGGAAGACGTATGGGTGGACATCCAGAAGGAGTGGTATATTCCGCTGGACTCCTTTCTCGAAGCGCCCAACGCGTTTATCCGCGAACAGGGCGATCCCGATGCGCCGGGTTATGAACAGTGGTGGGACATGTTCACGTATCAGGCCATCAGCCGCGGCAAGGCGGCGCCGGACGGCAAGATGTACTGCCTGAGTTTCGACATGGTGGAAACCGGCATCTATTACAACAAAGGCATCTTCCGCCAGTTGGCCCTTGATGTTCCGGAAAGCTGGGCGGAATTCATGGATATACTGAAGACGATCAAAGACACGAACGTAACCCCGCCCGGCGAAGACACGCCGCGCAGCGTCATCCCGATGCTGGTCAATGTGCACATGATGACCGAC
>SLFT01000520.1 GCA_007124105.1 Candidatus Hydrogenedentota bacterium
AAGGCGGCTATTGAGGAGTACGGCGTCGAAGGGTTCAATCGTAAATGTCTTGATTCGGTGTTTCGCTATCAGCGCGACTGGGAACAAATGACAGACCGTATCGGGTTCTGGGTGGACCTTGACGAGGCGTACATCACCTATCACCAGTCCTATGTGGAAAGCGTGTGGTGGTCGCTTAAACAATTGTTTGGCAAGGGTCTGCTCTACCAGGGCCATAAAGTGGTCTGGTGGTGGGCGCAGGGCGGCACGGCGCTGAGCGCGGGCGAGGTGGGCGAAGGCTATCGCGACACGGATGACCCTGCGATTACGGTGCGTCTGGCGTTGCCCGAAGAATCGAAGGCGACATTGGGTCTTAAGGAGCGCGACGCATCGCTGTTGATTTGGACGACCACGCCATGGACATTGTCCAGCAACTGCGCGGCCTGTGTGGGCGCGGACATCGAATACGCCGTTGTGCGCCATGAGCGCGAAGAGGGCGGCGAAGAATACCTGATCCTCGCAAAGCCGCTGGTGGAACGGTACTTCGGCGAGGACGCCGAGATCACGCAGGTTTTGCCCGGCAGCAAACTGGACGGGTTGCGATACACGCCGCTGGTCGCTTATGACACGCCTGTCGCCATGAGCGGCAACGCGCCTTCCGAGAAGCATTGGGTTGTGATTACCGGCGACTTTGTTGATCTCGATACTGGAACAGGCATTGTGCATATTGCGCCCGCCTTCGGCGAGGACGACTATCGTATCTGCCGCGAACGGGGCATCGGGTTCCTGTGTTTTGTGCGTCCGGACGGCACATTTGACGAACGGGTTGCCGATGTTGATCCTTATGACGGCGCCGCTATTGCCGGACAATTCTGTAAGGACGCAGACAAGGCCATTATCCGTGTACTGAAGGAACGGGGCATGATCCTGCGCCACGAGCAATACCGCCATTCCTATCCTTTCTGTCCACGCGCGGAAAATGATCCGCTTATTCAGTACGCGCGCGAGAGTTGGTTTATCCGCACCTCGGATTTCCGGGATGCGTTTCTCGAAAACAACGGTCACGTCAAATGGCAGCCTGAACACATCCGCGATGGACGGTTCGGCAACTTCCTTGAGAATAACGTGGACTGGGCGCTGTCGCGCGAGCGTTACTGGGGTACGCCCCTGCCGGTGTGGGTATGCGAAAAAACGGGCCACAAGGAATGCATTGCCTCTTATGACGAACTGTTGGCGAAACCGGATGTACGGGGCACGGAAGTCTGGGAACAGGCCAAGGCGGCCAACCCCGAGTTGCGCGATCATCTGCGCGTACACAAGCCTTATATTGACGCGATCACCTACCAGAGCCCCAAGGAACCGACCGCGCGTATGCGCCGGGTCAGCGAAGTAATTGATGTGTGGTACGATTCCGGCGCCATGCCCTTCGCCCAGTGGGGCTATCCGCACGCGCCGGGCTCCAAAGAACTGTTCGAGGCCAATTTCCCCGCAGATTTTATCAGCGAAGGCATTGATCAGACCCGCGGCTGGTTTTACGCGTTGCTCGCCATCAGTACGCTCGTGTTTAACAAGCCCCTGCCGCGTCCCTTCCGTAATTGCATCTGCCTGGGACTGGTACACGGCGAGGATGGCATGAAACTGTCCAAACGCCTGAAGAATTACAAAGACCCACAGGAACTGTTTGATAAATACAGCGCGGACGCATTGCGCTGGAGCCTGATGGCGAAGAACCCACCCACCACGGCGAACCGGTTGGCGGAACGCAATGTTGAAGAAGCGCAACGTGAGATTCTGTTGCGCTGGTACAATGTGTTTAGTTTTTTTGTGATCTACGCCAACCTGGACGGATTCTCGCCGTCCCATGCGCCCGAGGCGTTGTTGCAGCCGCTGGGCTGTGAGGTAACCCGCGCAGAGTTTTTCAAAACGGAGATCAATGAGCTGTCCGACCGCATCAGCGAAGCGCCCGGGTATCATCCGCCCGCGCAGCGGGGCGAGCTCGACCGCTGGATTCTGAACGCGCTTCATCAGGTGGCGCTGGATTGTCGCGCCGCGCTGGACAATTATGAAACCTACCCCGCCACGCGCAGCCTGACCCAGTTCCTGGACGCGCTGTCAAACTGGTACGTGCGCCGCAGCCGTGCGCGGTTCTGGGCCAGCGACTGGAGCCAGGACAAGGCCAACGCGTACTGGACATTGTACGAGTGTCTGCTCAGATTCGCGCAGCTGATGGCCCCGTTTACGCCTTTTTTCGCCGACGCAACCTGGCGCAACCTGACAGCGCCTTTGCCGGGCGCGCCCGCGAGTGTGCATTTGTCGCCCTATCCAAAAGCAGACGCCAACGACGTGGATATGCCGCTGCTCGAAGCGATGGCGGCAGTGCGCGACGCGGTTAATCTGGGGCTGAGCGCACGCCGCGCGGCGAACATTAAGGTGCGGCAGCCGCTGGGGCTGTGCCACATTATTGTCGCCAATTCCGCCCTGCGCGACGCGTTGGAACATAACATGCCGCTCATCCTTGACGAATTGAACATCAAGGAGATGGCGTTCGTGGAGAATCCCGAGGAGTACGTCCTTTACGACGTGAAACCTAATTTCAAGGCGTTGGGGCCCCGATTTGGCGCGAAAGTGAAAAAAATCGCCGCAGCGTTGGCAAAGGGCGACGGCGCCGCGTTTTACCAGGAATTGCAGGAGACCAACGCCATCGCCTTGTCCCTTGATGGGGAGACCATTTCCTTGTCGCCCGAAGAAGTGGATGTGCGCCTGCAAGCCAGAGAAGGATTCACCGCCGCGCAAAGCGCGAACATGGTGGTTGTCCTCTCCATCCATATTTCCGATGAACTGCGTCGCGAAGGGTGGGCCCGCGAATTTATTCGAGGCGCACAGGACCTGCGCAAGGAAAAGGGGCTTGCTTACGATGCCCGCATCACCCTGACCGTGTTTGTTGAGGACGCCGTACTGAAAGGGGCTATTCAGCAGTTTGAAAGCGCCATTGCCGGTGAAGTGCTCGCCGAAGAATGCCAATACGCGGATTCGCCGCCCGAACAGGGGAAAACACTCGATATTGATGGGCTGACCGCCGTTATCGGCATTGAGACCAGATAAACGCCCGCGTCAGATACGCTGTTTCTGGACGCCTTTTCCGCAGCATTTACGTGGCTGTCCAGCCCCCCTGTATCACCATAGTTTGTCCTGCCCTGAAATTTTCAGCAGAGCGTTCTTTGTCAGTTCATCACGCGTCTGGATGCGTTCCCTACGTATATTACGCATTGTTGCAACGCCGCCAAAGAAAAGGAGGACAATATGCTCACACCACCAAATAGCAAACGAACATGGCTGTTCTGCCTGTGTTCAGGAGTAACATTGTTTGTCTCAGGGGGACTAATGACAGTGTTTCCCTGTGGGACGGCCTCGGGCGAAGAAACCACAGCGCTGCTTGCCGAACTGTCGCGCCCCATCAGCGACGCCGAGGACCTGGCGCCGTTGATTGCGCAGGCAAAAGACAAGCCCTTTGTGTTGCTGGGCGAGGCGTCGCACGGCACCTCCGAGTTTTACAGCTGGCGCGCGGACATCAGCCGCATCCTCGTAAAGGAGCACGGCTTCAATTACATTGCCGTTGAGGGGGACTGGGACGCATGCTACGAGTTGAACCGCTATGTGAAAGACATGCCCGGCGCGGCGGACAACGCCGAGGATGCGCTGCGCGCCTTTGACCGCTGGCCGCCGTGGATGTGGGCCAACCGTGATGTGGAAACGCTTGTCGAATGGTTGCGCGGCTATAACAAAGACCGCGAGGCCAAGGATAAGGTTGGTTTTTACGGTATTGACGTGTATGGATTCGAGGGGTCGCTGCGCGGCGCCGTGGAGTATCTCGAGAGCCTTGGCGACGAGGATGCTGCCGAGGCCGCCCGCGCCGTTCATGAATGTCTCGACCCCTACATGAGCCATTCCCACGCCTATAGCCGCGCGGTACACGCGGGCATCGCTAATTGCGCCCTGCCGGCGGAAGCCGTGGTGACCCTGTTGCGCGAACAGGAAGAAACACTGCGCGCGAAAGACGAAGTTGCCTGGTTCAACGCCAAGCAGCATGCGCTGGTGGTGAAAAACGCGGAGCGCCATTATCGCGTCATGGCGCTGCGCTCCGGCAACTCCTGGAACAAACGAGTGGCGCATTTTCAGCGGACCGTCGAGCGGTTGGCGGACTTCTACGGCCCGGACGCCAAGGGCATTGTGTGGGCGCACAACACCCATATCGGCGACGCGCGCGCCACGCCCATGGCAGACGGGGGGCAACACAATATCGGACAGTTGCTGCGCGTCAAACACGGCGACCACAACGTGTACCCTGTCGGTTTCGGCACCCATCGCGGCGCCGTGCTGGCGGGACGAAGTTGGGGCGGCGCCATGGAACGGATGCCGACGCCGCTGGCCATGCCCGGCTCGTTGGAGGACATGCTGTATCAGACCGGACATGATGCCCAATTGCTGTTGCTTGACCGTTCTCTGATGGACGGCGTCCTCGGCGCGCCTCTTCCCCATCGCGCCATCGGCGTTACCTATGATCCTGCCGCCGAACACCGCAATTACGTGCCCACCGTATTGCCGCAACGCTACGATGCCTTCATCTTTATCGCGGAGACAACGCCGCTTGATCCGATACATGAATAGCGTTGTCCGTTGTCGTGTTTCGGCTGTTCTGATAAATATATCTGCATAGCGTAATCAAGTAGCGCGTTTGCTTGCCTTTTTCTGTGGCAATCGTTATGATGTAGGCATGCAACAGCAGTGAAATTAAAAAGGAGACTGCATCATGCTTTCGGCGCTGCTCATAAGTGTTCTGTGTTCTGTCCCGTTGCCCGAGGGTCCCGCCCCTGAAGCGCTGCTGCCCGACCATTTCCCGGACCGGCTTCATGCCTTTGTCTGGCGCAACTGGCATCTTGTGCCTGTCGAACGCATGGCGGAAACTGTTGCCGCCACGCCCGAGCAGATACTGGAAATGGGCAGGGCCATGGGATTGCCCGCCCCGCCGCATATCCCGGAGGAGCAGCTGCAGCGCACCTATATCACGATCATCCGCGCCAACTGGCACCTGCTTCCTTACGAGCAACTGACAACGCTGCTGGACTGGACAACGTCGAAACTGGCGTTTACGCTGCGTGAGGACGATTTCCTGTTTATCAAACTGGGCAGTTTGAAGCCGGCCTGCGCGCCGTTGATCTATGCGCCGCCTGACGCGGACGCCGTGGCGCGTCAGGCGGAAATCGCCGCAGTGGTGCGCGCGCATTTCGGCGACGACGCCGGCGCGTGGATTGATCCGCCCCTGTCTTTTGTTGATCGCCTTGCCGCGCCTTTGGAACACGCGCCCCCCGAACAGACGGACGCTGTGTTTGATCCGCGATTCTGTTATTCCTATTTCGCGTTGTATGGCGACCCGTTGCTCGAGCATGATCCGTTTCCCGAGGGGTATCTGCAGCGCCTGGCCGCGGCGGGCGTTAACGGCGTATGGCTTCATGCGGTATTGTACAAACTCAGTCCCTTTCCCTGGGACGCCGCGCTCAGCGACAAATGGGAACAGCGCCTCGAACAATTGAATATCCTGGTGGCGCGCGCCAAAAAGCGCGGCATCGGCGTCTACCTGTATATGAACGAGCCTCGCGCCATGCCCCTGGCGTTTTTTGAAGACAAACCCGACTTGCGCGGTGTTTCCCTTGGCGATTATGCCGCATTATGCACCAGCGCGCCGGAAGTGCGCGCTTACATGACGGAAGCCATTGCGCGCATCTGCGCCACTGTTCCCGACATTGCCGGGTTCTTTACCATTACCGCTTCCGAGAATCCCACCAACTGTTGGTCCCACCATCGCGGCGCGGAATGTCCCCGTTGTGCCGACCGGGGGCCCGCCGAAGTGATTGCGGAGGTGAACGCCGCCATCCTCGAGGGGATACAACAAACACACAGCAAGGCGCGACTGTTCGCATGGGACTGGGGGTGGCGCGAAGAATATGCGCCGGAACTCATCGGGCTGTTGCCCGAAGGGGCGGCGCTCATGAGCGTCAGTGAATGGCACAAACCCATCAGCCGGGGCGGCGTGGAAAACAGGGTCGGCGAGTATTCCATCTCCGCCATCGGCCCTGGCCCGCGCGCGCAACGACATTGGGAGATTGCGCGGCAACGCGGCATGACAACCCTCGCCAAGATACAGGCGAACAACACCTGGGAGCTCAGCGCGGTTCCCTACATTCCCGCCGTGGAAAACGTGGCCCGCCACGCCGCGGCGCTGCGCGATGCGGGCGTGGCCGGGCTGATGCTCAGCTGGACGCTGGGCGGATGGCCGTCGCCAAACCTCGAGGTGGTTCATGAAATCGGCAGGCGCAACGCCGACGGCGCTGCAACAACACCGCTCGATGCCATGCGGCGGGTGGCGCGACGCAGATTCGGCGCGGATGCCGCCGATGCGGTGGTGGACGCGTGGCGCACCATCAGCGCCGCCTTTGCCGAGTTCCCCTACGATATCGGCGTGGTGTATAACGCGCCGCTGCAAGTGGGCCCGGCGAATATATTGTGGCCCACTTCAACAGGATACCGCGCCACCATGGTCGGCATCCCCTACGACGATCTGAATACCTGGCGCGCCGTGTATCCCGAGGACGTGTTTATTGCGCAACTGCGCAAAACAGCGGACGGATTCGAGGCGGGCGCAGAACAATTGCGCGCGGCGCAGCAACAGCGCAACGACGCAGCAACAACGCACGCGCTCGCGGAAGAAGCCAACATCGCCGAGACGGCGGCCATCCACTTCCGCAGTGTCGCCAACCAGGCGGCCTTCGTAATGCTGCGCGAAAAACGCGCCGCAACCGAAGACGGCCCGGAGGCGGATGCCGTGACAGAAAAGATGACGGCACTCATCCGTGACGAACAAGAACTGGCCAAACGCCTGTATACTTTGCAGCGAAATGATGCGCGTATTGGATTTGAAGCTACCAACCATTACTTCTACACGCCAGCCGATTTGGTTGAAAAGGCGCTGAATTGCAGCGTGTTGCTGGAAAGCGGTCAGTAGACCGCAACATTGCGGAAGTTATCATGTTGCAAACTTTGCTTTTGCGAATTCCTGTATGTTCTATGGTATACTGTCATTGAGATAATATGTAGACGATTGTATCCCGTTTTGCTGCTATGGCAGCTGGAAAAATTGCGGCGATACCGCCAAGATGTGGACGGGGTATCTATGACTTATGGCAGAGGCGCTTATTGGCAAACCTCATAAAAGCGATAGCGTTTTGGGCGTACAAACCTTTGGTTGGAATATGTATAAGCACACGCGTAACCATTAATTGATGTGCGGCGCGTATGCTGATTGTATACAAGGAGGTCCATA
>SLFT01000130.1 GCA_007124105.1 Candidatus Hydrogenedentota bacterium
GTATCTCCTTGGGTTCGCCCAACGCCGCAAACAACGCTTCGCCGGACTCGGGCGTCACCACGCCGTCATTCGAACCGTTCAGCATGAGAACCGGTGTGCCCGCCGTATCCGCCGCATGACGTACAGGGTCGGCCACGCCCGCCGCGAACACCATCAGCGGCCCCGCGAAAGGCCATATCCATTGGGGCAACTCGCGGCGCACTTCGGGCGCTTTCGCCAGCAACCAGAAATTGCCGCCGCCAACCACCAGCGCCGCGGCGCGAATGCGCTTATCACGCGCTATGACCACCGTCCCCGTGATCGCGCCATAACTCGCGCCAACCAGGTACACCCGCTCCGAATCAATGTCCGGCCGCGTTTGAAGATAATCAATCAAACGCTGCGTATCGTGAACCGTTTTACGGCAGCGATCGCGGAAGGCCCTGGAAATCTCGAGTACATTGCCGCGCACGCGCCGTTCGCCGCGCATATATTGATCAAAACAGACCATGGCAAAACCAGCTTCGTTAAAGGGCGTGCTGATCTGTTCCACGAACTCTTTCTCCTGATGGCTGCCATGCAGCAGAATAATAACAGGCACGGGCGCCGACGCCTCCAGCGGCATGGTAAGCACAGCGGGCACGCGTTCGCCGGGATCGCCGTCAAAGGCTACCGCCTGTCGCCGATAACGGGCGGGCAGCGTCAGGCCAAAAGCATTCACATCGCCGTCCACTACCGTCGGCGTTTCTTCAACGGCCTTCAGCGGGTGCGCTGAAGAATACCCGACATAAAAATTCCTGTCCGCGCGATACTTCACTACAGCCACGGCAGCAACACTCACAACAATCAACGCAACAAGCGCAAACACAATACGACGCAGCATGTTTCATCTCCTAAGTCCATTTCGCATACCCTTGAAGAAAAGGCTATTATAGAACGGACAGGCTCCGGATTACGACCAACACCTTTCCATAGTCGCCGGGGCGCCTTTGCTTTTTGTGAAACGTGTTGCCTCGCGCGAATCATAATGCGTCCCTCACAGGCCATTTGGTGTATACTATCTTTACTGGAACAGCCGGCGCGCGGCAAGCAGCGTTTCATTATATAGGGCGCTGAAAATAAATCGCGGCGCAGGTACGCGTTATGCGCGAAGGAGCCAGCGCATTATGCGCAGGGTATCATTGCGGCTCACCGATGTGGAGGTAGTGGCATGGCAGCAACACACAATCTACAGAAATTGGCGGAACTGACGGGCGATTTCGTCGTGAAACACCACGGAACATGGAATCACAACCACTGGGAAGGGCTTTGCAAGAAGGTGACCGCTCTTGGAGTGGATATGGACGAGTCTTTCGAAGAACACCTGGGTATGCTGCTCGAACATCTACGCGTCTTCTATTTCTGCATGCCCCCGAGCCCGCCTGCCAAAGCGAAGGCAAAGCCGAAAGCGAAGCCGAAAGCAAAGGCAAAATCCAAGGCCAAGGCCAAAACTGCCGCGAAACCCAAGACCGCACCCGCCGCACCTGGGGAAACAACGAGCGGCTGAACGCCACACCGATAATACTCCGGGAAATAATGTTCTGCCCTTGCTGGTTGCATTATATATGCTTGGTGCGCAAGGCTGCTTGCGTTTCGCAGCCCAAAAGCGTACTATTAGAGTCTACTTATTGCCATTGCCGCGCCTGAATTGAGGCATGCGGAAGCATGGGGCCACAGGCAAGAGAGAAACAACCATGGAAGCAAGGAGTATTGATGGATAATCCGGATCGCGATATCTTGTGGGAACAAATACGCGCGGAAGCGGCAGAGGGCGCGTGGCGGGAGCCCATGCTCTCCAGCTTCCTGCACGCCACCATCTTGAACCATAAGACCTTTGAAGACGCGCTTGGTTTTCAGTTGGCGAGCAAACTCGAGAGCGTCACCCTGCCGGCGCTGTCATTGCGTGATTTGATCCAGGACGCGTATGACGACGCCACGAACCTGGGCGTCTATGCGCGCGAAGACCTGTACGCGGTGCATCAGCGCGATCCCGCCTGCCGCAAGTATTCACAACCGCTGCTTTATTTCAAGGGCTATCTTTCGATTCAGGCGCAACGGGTGGCCCATTACTACTGGCATCAAGACCGTCTGCATCTTGCACTGTTCCTGCAAAGCCGTATCTCCGATGTGCTGGGCGTGGATATTCATCCGGCGGCCAAGCTTGGCAAAGGGTTCTTCATAGACCATGCCACGGGCGTGGTCATCGGCGAGACTGCGGTGGTGGAGGAAAATGTTTCCATGCTGCATGGGGTCACGCTCGGCGGCACCGGCAAAGAACGAGGCGACCGTCACCCTAAAATCCGGCGTGGCGTTCTTATCTCGACTGGCGCGAAGATACTGGGCAATATCGAGGTAGGCGAAGGCGCAAAAGTTGCCGCGGGCGCGGTGGTGCTTGATGACGTGCCGCCCCACGCCACCGTGGCGGGCATGCCCGCCCGAATCGTGGGCGCCGCAGCCACTGACCAGCCGGCGCTTGACATGGACCATCGCTTCCGCGAGAATACCCCTTGACGACGCTGATTTTTTTGTATGTTGTTCACGCTTTAGCGTGCCGAGACAACACATTAACCCAAGGTGAGATACGCGCTCCAGCACGCTAAAGCGTGAACAACATACACAAATTCTCATGGTTCGCTGGGGACGGGAAGCGACACGAGCAACTGTTACAGAAAAATCCGGCTGAATTCCACCTGTTCATGGGCCAGACAAAACGCTGTCAGCGGGAAATCGTGTGATTTTTCCAGGAGCGTCTTGTAGTATGCGCTATACGCCTCAATGCTCTCGTCTTCTTCTGGCGCGCGCAACCCCAACAGCACCAACCGCGCTTCGCTTGAGGAGAGGCGTATGGTATCGAAAATATCGCCTTCGCGATGTTCGATAACCCGCGATTCCGCGTTGATGCGCGCCTCCTGTATAAAGAATTTCAGCCGGGTTTCCGCTTCCTCTCTTTCGCTTTCGCTGCGCACAACCGTGTTCAATCGCAGGGGGGTGGCGGCCCAATTCGGATTCATGCCCAGCAGGTGCGCCAGCGTCAACATAAACCATGCATTGTTGCCCTTCCCCTGCCACCATAGTTCGATGTACGCGGCTCGTCCTTTTTCGTCATCAGCGGTTGCTTCCTCTCCCACGCCTTCTTCCTCGTTCGCGGCCTCTTCGCGTACAACCACAAAATTGCGCTGCCGACGGTAAACAGCAAAGATCAAACGCGTGTATGCCGTAAACTGTTCACTGCGCTCGGTGTCGCCCACAATGATGGTGTTGGGCGACAACGGCCCGAAGCCGTAGGTATTAATCACGGTCAAGAGTCCGTCCATCACGTCCGGCGCGGTTACAACCTTGACCACGCTTTGCACCCCCCGGCGTTTGAGGTATTCCCTGATAGTGTCCCGAACGTCGCGGATACGCTCATTCGAGGTATTTTCCGGCAGCACCATCGCCGTGGTGGTCAAACAGTTCTGCCGCGCAATGGCGTCGGCCAGCTCGAGCAGGTACCAGCGTTTGCTCGGTACGCCGCTGAGCACCAGCAGATTCGGTTTCCAGGAATGGGCGTCAGCCTTGCTTTCGGCCAGTTTGTAGATGGCATGACGGATGAGAATCATCCAGAGTCCATGACGCATGTCGCCCCAGCGCGCGCGCAGCCGGCGCCGCGTCAGCGCGACATAGATGGCGCCGCAAAACAGGGCGGCGAAAAAGGCCGCGCCGGGATTGATCATGATCATCACAAAAAGGCAGGCGGCCGCGCCCGCCATGGACAACGCCCAATGGGTCTTGAATGTGGGACGCCAGGATGGTGAACCAATAAGTGTTTCAAGGCCGGCGGAGAGATTTAATGCTCCATAGGAGGTCAAAAAGAACATGGACAACACCGGCGCGATAATGTCAATGCCGCCGGCAAGTATCCCCGAGAGGGCAATGACAAAAACGACAACTGTCGCAAGGCGCGGATCGTTGCCTTCGCCATAGCCGCGCCCCACAATACGCGGCAGTACGCCGTCCCTGGCAAGGGCCTGCAACGTGCGCGGACCGCCCAGCAGCGCTCCCAGCGCGCTGGACAAAGACGCGCCCCAGATTCCCAGGACAATCAGATTGCCCCAACGCGCCATATCGCGCACAATGAAGGTGTTTGTTACCAGTGTTTCAGCGTCGGGTACGCGAAAGTAGAGGTACACGGGAATGAGGAGATACACCGCATAGCCGACCAACAGGGCCGCAAAAGTGCCGCGCGGCAGCGCGCGCGCCGGGTCTTTCAAGTCGCCGGACATGGCAATGCCCGCCTCGATGCCGGTGACAGCGGGAAAGAAGACCGCGAACACCACCCAGAATGACTGTCGCGCCAGTGGCATCAGCGGTTCGGTTGTCTCCGCCGCCGGCGCGGAGTCGCCCATGAACAGCGACACCAGGGATACCCCTATCGCCACCATAATGGGAATCTGCGACTTCAACGCCAGATTTGCCGACGTGAACGCCAGAAAGGCCAGGATGCACAGGGTAGCAACGCCAACGGTTTGTTCGGATACGCCGGGGAACACCGCCGCAACCGACTCGGAAAAACCGGCGATATAAAAAGACACGCCCACCGCCTGCGCCAGGAACAAGGGCAATCCCACCGCCGCGCCCGCCTCGATACCCAACGAACGGGAAAGAATAAAGTAGGCGCCGCCAACAGATACGCGCATGTTCGTGGCCAACGCGGACAACGAAAAGGCTGTGAGAAACATAATGCCCATGCTGATGGTTACAATCACCAGCGTGAGCGGCAATCCCATATTCCCGAGCACCCACCCAAGGCGCAAATACATGATCACGCCGAGAATGGTTAGCACACTGGGCGTAAACACGCCCTTGAAAGCCCCGAAAGCATAACCGGACTTATTCATGGATGCGCCCTCAATATGATGACATAAGACCTGTACTCGGTGTTGTGTACAACCTCACGCGTTGCAGGCAAACAACCGCTTGCGGATTACTCCTGCCCATCGGGTTGCAGGGGCGTTACGGCTTCCGTTACCGCCTGCGCTTCCGCATCGTTCCGGCATACCGCCTGCGCCTTTTTCAGCACAGCCAGCTGTTTCGCCTCATCCTCGATGGTGCGCGACACAGCGTTAATCAGCTGGCGCAGCGCGGTCATGCGCGGCTCGTCCCGATCCAGGCGCCCGAAGATATCAAGCAGCAGGTCGCAGGCATCCGCATTGCGCCAGGCGCCCAGCGTTTCCAACGCCGCCTCGCCTAATGAGTCGTCGCGCGGCTCTTCAAACAGCGCCGTCTCGACAATACCGCGCACCGCTTCCAGCGCGGCCCCGTCGCCAAACGCGCCCAGAACGCCCAACAAGCGGGTCCGGCCTGCCATGGAAGCGCCTTCCATCTGCTTCAGAACATGCGCCAGCGCATCAGAACGGGCATCGTATTTATCGGCAATACCAATAAGCGCCGTGCGCGCCACATTCGCCTCGGCCTCGGCTGTTGCCGCAAGGAGATGATCAAGCAGCAGCGTCATGTCCTCATTTGCCCCTGTCTCGGCCAGGGTGTTCATGGCGGCGCGCCGTACGCGCGACTCCTCGTCTTCGAGGCACTGCCGTACGATCGGCAAATGTTCATCGGCAAGACGCGCGGCAATAATCTCCAGGTACGCGACGCGCTGCGCCGTATCACCCTGCAATGCGCCCTGGGCGGCCATGCGGCTGACGTCAGGTTCAGGTAATTGCAGCATAGCCTGTTTCATCGTCTGGATTTCCGCGTTGGAGTCGGCATTGCTCATGGCCCGCTCCAGCGCGGCCAACGCCTCGCTGCCGCCATGACGGCCAATCGTCTCCGCTGCGGCAAGTCGCATCTCCAGGTCGTCATCGGCCAGAGCGGCGAGCACCGCTTCGCGCGACGCCGCGTCGTCGCGATATCCCAGCATATACACCGTTTGCGGACGCGCCTGCTCAGGCAAATCGGGCAGCCATTGGACCCAGGAGCGCGATATCGCTTCGCCGGGCATGGTTGCCGCCAATTGCAATGCCGTACCCCACACAAGCGGTTCGGAAGCCTTTGCCGCCTCGATAAGGTCGGGAAAGGCGGTTACGCCCTGCGCGTTCACAAGCGCGCGCAACGCCAACGAACGCGCGTGAGGCGCTACATCATGATCGCGCAGCGCGGCGCGGCACAAATTGGCGACACGGTCTGCATCGTCGCGGCCAGGCGGTGAAGTCGCGGCGGCAAGCACCAGCGGATCAAGACCTGTGGCATCCGTGTCAACAAGAACAGTGTCGCCCATACGCATCAAAGCGGTTTCTACCGCAGTATCGAAACCGTCAGGCATGCCGTCACACGCCACGTTCGCCAGTAGTCCTATCGCCGCATCGCCGCTGATAGCCTCTAGTGTGCGGATGGCATCGTCGAATAATTCCGCATCACACAAATACGGCGCCAGCGCAACAACAGTAGCGTCGTCGCCGCAAACACGCAACAGACTCATAAAGAAGCGGCGCGACTCTAAATGGCTTGTCCGGTTTAATGTCTCTTCAAACAGGCGCGCTGCCTTGTCACGATAAGCGCCGCCCTCCGGCCCCATCACATAATTGGCCAATCCATGCAACGCCAGCTGCGCTTCCGCGTCAGAACTTTCTTCGAAGGGAAGAATGCGGTCGCACAGTGCGACAAGCTGCGTATCATCCCATTGCGCCGCCTGCGCGAATAAAGACGCCGCGTGAGCAGGGTCGCGCGCAGGCATTTCAGCCAATAAGTCCTCCACTGTCAGGGCGAATGCGACAAACGCCGACAAACTGGAAAGCAGCGCAACCAACACAATATATCGCGAGATGTATAACGATTTCACAGGACAATCACTCCCAATCTATAGGACCCTTTAACCAAGGCTGTTTTGTCTGACGGCGGCAGGCCCGACCCATCCTGCAGCCTCCGTAAAAACCAACGCGTAAACACGGCAACAAAGTCGGAGCGTGTTTGTCTAACACGATGTCATATTAAAATTTTAGATTCTGTAGGGTGGGTGAAGCGGAGCGGAACCCACCGAAAAACGTGTTGCAGCAGAATTTTTGAGGTCTATTGGTAGACAGACAGCTGCGTCGAACCAAACATAATCGCAATTAAATAAACCACGGGCCGCGCATGGGCTGATGTATCAGGCGGTTGGCGGCCTCGTCGTCAATGCACTGTTCGCGTTCGGGGTCGTAACGCACGTCGCGACCCAACCGCAACGCTACAATGGCAAGATTCACCATGCTGCATGAATAATGACCGTTTTCTTCGTTCAATGGAAATTTGCGACGCATGCGCACGGCGCGATAAAAATCCGCTTCTTGCGGTGCTGGATCGGGCAGCGCGGCCAC
>SLFT01000398.1 GCA_007124105.1 Candidatus Hydrogenedentota bacterium
TCAGCATATCCTGAATGTTCTCGTAACATTCAACAAGCCGAACAGAAGCGTCCTTTCCATTTTGCCGCAAATGAAGAACGTTGCTCAAAAATAACGTGTGCAACAGCCGCTCAAGTTGCTCTTTATTTAACCAGCGACGCCCGCCGAAACGGTTAACCTGCAACACGGCGCGGGTGCTGGCGTCTTCGAACAGCGCGTAGAGCGTCGGCCCCCAGATGTCTGAGTCGAGGGACAGCAGATGTTCACGATGCGCCACGCATCCGTACGCAAGACGGGCATCCTGTTGCGCTTGCCAGGAATTGTCCTTGTCCATCCCCTCAAAAGCGCGGCCAATATGTTTCACAAGCAACCAGGCGCGCATCCACGCCGCGCTCTGCGCCTCCACTTCGCCGGCGGACGCGTCTGAAAATGCGGCCAGTTTGCCAAGGGGGCGCAACAGGCAACACACCGCAAGCGTACGCCAATAACGCGACTTTTCGACCGTTGGTGCAGCAGGGTCAGGAACAGCGTCAGCAATATAGTCACGCAGTACAGCGGGCAACTGCGCCGATGCGGGTGTCGCGATAAAGGCGCGCAATTGGCGTATGCCGTCCTCGATATCGCCTAAAACATCCACTACACTGTCCGGCTTGCCTACGGCATCGCCAACAGCGGAAAGAAAGGCGGTAAGTTTCGCGCGCCAGGGACCCAGCGGGTCTCGACTGTTTTTGCCATTCAACAGCTGCGTCAGCATATCTCCTGTCATCAAGGCACGGAAAGGATCGAGAATCCCGGCCAGATGCATTTCGATATAGGCCTCTTCCATGTCAGGAACGCCAGCATCGCCCAATTGTCTGTGCAGCCGTCCCCACGAATTATCGTTGTCGCAAACCTGACGGATGGCGCTGAATGCCTTGTATTCGTACGCGCCTAACTCGAAATGCAACCCTTTTTCCGCAATGGATGCGCTGTGCCGCAAAAATTCCAAGCCCGTGCGTTCATCGTGCAATATCACGTAGTATCGCGGGTCAGTATCGAGGGCCAGCGCCTCAACAAGCGTCCGCCTGCGCAAACGCTGCCCGTCGCCGCTCCCCTCGTTAATAGCTGTCGAGGTGTGCAGTACCCCCCGTGTGGTGGTGTACGCATTGTTATAGACAATCAGCGTCCGTTCCGTGTAGGCGCGGTTACTGTAAGCGAATACATTCTCGTCCACCCATCCGTCAGGCGTGACAAAATCGAACAACGCAAAATGGGCGGCGCCACTGAACAGATAGCGCTTGCGCATGAGTGGAAACACTTCGCGTTCATGGCGCGCAATCAACCAGGCGTCAGGGGTCTCATCATGGTAGGCGCGCCGGTATTCCATGCCGTATTTTTCCGCATATCCTTCTATTTGCCCGTGCCCAAACATGGGCAGCCCCGGCATGGTCGCCAACATAACAGCGACACCGAAATACTTGTCCCCTTTGCCGAATTGGGCTTGCGCTGTGTCTTCATCAGGATTGTTCATGAAATTCACAAAACGCTGTAATATGGCCGGGCTGAATTCAAGAACATTCTTGATGGTCTGCCGATACTTGGCGTTGTCCTCGGTCTTGAGCATGTTCATAAATGCGCTGTTGTAAACGCGATGCATGCCGAGCGTTCTTACAAAATATCCCTCCATCAGCCAGAACGCTTCGGCCAGCAACAGTGTATCAGGCGCCTCGGCGGCAATACGGTCCACCACCTCGCGCCAGAACTCCACGGGAAAAACGGCGTTAAAAGCGTCCTTGTCCAGGCCGTGTTCCGCCCGCGACGGAATAGCGCCGCCCTCGCCGGGACGCGGGAACCAAAGCCGCTGATAGTGCCGCTTGGCAAGAGTCATGGCCGCGTCAAAACGAATGATGGGAAACATTCTCGCCACATGTACGATCGTGTTTATTACGGCCTCGCGGGTCTCGGCCAACAGAAAATTCAACTGGGCTGTATCGTTCCAGGGCATGCTGGTGCCGTCGTTTCCATGATAAATATACCGCGCGTCACCCGTATGTTTGTCCAGTCGCTTGAACACCACCGCCGCGTCACTATGGTTCCAGTAGCCATCCTCAATAAAAAGGCCAACCCGCTCGTCCTGGGACAAGTCGGGACCGTCAAAAGTGTATCCAGGGAAAGGGGGCTCGCGCAATTGCACGAACCAATCGGGATGCTCCACCACCCAACGCGAGTATAACCCCACATGATTGGGCACCATATCGCCGGCCAGCCGGATACCGCGCTGCAACGCGCGACGGGCCAAATCGCGGAAGGCCGCTTCGCCCCCCAAATCCTCGGCAATAACATAATCGTACAGACTGTACGCCGATGACGCCGCCTCGGGGTTGCCCATGCGCTGTTTAATTTCACGGGAAGCGGGCGATCGCTCCCATACGCCGATGAGCCATAGCGCATTGAATCCCCATCCCGCGAGGCGGTCCAGTTCCGCATCAGGGATATCGCTCAAATGCGTCATAGCGCGGCCATATTGCGCTGACAACTGGTCAAGCCACACATACGCCAACTTGGCAATAAGCACCACATGGGGCATCCAGTCTTCATCTTTCGAGAACGCTTCCGGCTCCTCATAGTCCTGATCGCCAAAAGCAAGCGCATCCACCGCGCCGGCCCCCCCCCCCCGCATCATGCTTTCCTCGCGCAACGCGCCGCGCGCTACCAGCAACCGCTCAAGCAATGCGGGCGGCAACCACGCGCGCCAGCGGCGCATAACGTATTCCAGCTGACCTTCGAGTGAATCAGGGCTGTTGCGAATGGGGTCGCGCAGTAGTTCCGGCAGCGTGAACGCTGTATCCGGAAAAACCGGCTGCGTGGAAAACCATGTTTCCAGTCCGGCTATCAAATCATCATACGGCGCAGAGGCGCGCAGGCCGCTGTTATCGAAAAGGGCGCGATATGGCAGCAGCGCCGGATTCTCATGGGCCAACTGTACAATCAGGACTTCGATAAAGGTCATGTCCCGATGCGCGGCATCGTCTGTTTTACCCGCGAGAAATGCCTCGGGATTGTGACGCGCTTCCTTCGCGCCACAGGGCGGATAATACCGAACATAGGCGGGCAATGTGACGTCAACAGCTCCCGCGCCACGCGTCTTTCGAGCATGGGCCAGTCCGCCGTCAATAGCCGCACCATTCACAACACGACAATATAGGCGAATAATGTGTCTGTCTATCTCATGCAACAGCATCATGGCCAGCAACTCACCCGCGCGCGCGGGAAGCGTATCTGAACGGGTGAAGTCGCGATGCTCGTTTATCCGCGCGGCAAGGGCGCGGGCAAAACGAAACGACGCCGACGTACCAGTATCGGACGCAGCATCGTCCAACGCATCCACGCCGTATTGTTGCCGCGCCGCGTCCGTGATGGGAACGCCATGAAGAAAATAAGAACCGGTTTGCTTTGTGTCGTACAAAATATCCATCGCCGCCTTACTGTCTGGTTGCCGCTAAGACATGGATTGAAACCCATGTCAGCGGAGATAATTATTGGCCCATCCCCCCTTAACACGCCACTACTTTCGTTGCCACAAGCATAACGCATTGCCCCATCAGATTGCCAGACGGCGACAACGCATGAACAGCGCGCGCCGCGGAAACCATGCGTATCCACTTGAAACGTTCAACGGTCAAAACGGCCTATTTTTCAATCTTCCGGTACAGAGTGCTCCTGCCGATGCCGAGCAGAGCCGCAGCTTCGGGGACATTGCCGCTGGCGCGCTGCAACGCTTCCTCGATGTGACGTCGCTCCATCTCCGCCAACGGTACGAATGCAGTGTCTGCCAACGCGCCGTCTGACAGGCCCAGGTCCGCCTCGATGATAGTTTCGTTTTTTGCTACCACCATGGCCCGCTCGACAACATTGCGTAACTCGCGCACATTGCCAGACCACCCATGCCGTTCGAGCGCGCGCAACGCATCATCGGAGAATCCCGAAGGGCCGCGTCCGTCGCGTTTGACCACCTGCCGCCGGAAATGCTCCGCCAGCGCTGGAATGTCGCCGCGGCGTTCGCGCAATGGCGGCAAACGCAATATGAACGTATTGAGACGATGATATAAATCGCGGCGGAACCGACCGGCCGTCACTTCTTCCTCGAGATTCTTGTTGGTCGCCGCCACCACGCGCACCGTGGCGTGCCGCACGGCGCCGGCGCCCAGTCGGCGATACGTGCCGGTTTCGATGGCGCGAAGAATCCGCGCCTGATTCGCCAGACTTAAATCGCCTATTTCGTCCAGGAACAGCGTGCCGCCATTGCTCTCCTCGAGCAGTCCCGCCTTGGACGTATGCGCGCCAGTAAATGCGCCTTTTTCGTGACCGAACACCTCGCTCTCGAACAATTCATCAGGGATGGCCGCGCAATTGACAATGACCAGAGGCTTGTCGGCAAGATCGGACAATTCGTGAACCATCCGCGCCACCAGTTCCTTGCCTGTTCCCGTGTCGCCCAGAATAAGCACACTGAGCCGAGAACGAGCCACGTCGCGGGCCTGGGAACGCAACGCCGCAATCGCCGCGCTTTCGCCCACGATAGCGCCGTCATAAGCAAGCCCGGCCACCAGGCGCTGGTTCTCGACCTCCAACCGTTCAAGCCGGTCCACCACGCGGATATACGGCGCAAGCGCATAGGCGTGAGCGATTAGATACGAAAGGTCGGATTCCTCATACACGCGTTCCGGACTGTGCGATTGCGCGGCCAACGCACCGAGCACCTCCTGGCCCAGCACCACGGGGCTTATGATGGTTGTCTTGACGCCTCCGGACGCGGCGGCCCCAAGCAACTGTGGCAGCAGCAAACTGCGCTTGTCCACTATCGCCTGACCTATGTGCTGGTAAAGCGTCTCGTCATCACGCAATACATGGACATCTGAAACGGGAAAAATAACTGGCGCCTTCTCTTCTTCGCACACCAAAACAACCCAGAACGCGGACGGCGTGAACTGCTCGCGGATGTGATGTTCCAATATAGAAATCAACTCTGAGGTGGTGCTTGCCTGGCTGAGCGCGCGACCAAAGGAAAAGAGATGCGCCAGCTCCACGGTGGTATGGGGCGTACCCTTTCTAAACAGGCTGTCGCCGCTTGCGCTGGAGTAGATGGGCGCGTCAATTTTCAAGGAAGAGGTGTCGCTCAGTTTCGAGGATTTCCTTTTGGGCGCCCCCCTCTCTTCATACAACTGCGTCACTAAAAAAACTGAAGCGCCCACAGCAATCTCATCGCCGGGATTCAAAACACCGTCCTGAACCGGCATGCCGTTTACCAGGGTGGCGTTGCGGCTATCCATGTCAAGAATGCGCGCCTGACCGTCACGCAGGTATACTTGGCAATGTAAACGCGAGACAACCGGATCGTTTAACCGAATTGCGCAGGACGCGTCTCGACCAAGGATCAAGGGCCGCTCAACAATGGGCCACGCTCGTCCTGAAGATGCACCGCTCTTGGAAACAATCTGCAACATATCGCCGGGAATTCCTGTCCACGTTCCTAACTACAACTCACGTTAAACGCCAGTATATCACGGGGCAGGCAACAGAAAAAAAATTACAGCCGCGCTTTTCCAAGAAATCATGACGCATGCCATATCCCCCCCTGGGCAAGCGCCCCCTGGCGCGAGCGCTCTGTGCTTTCGCTCATCAACCTAATCCAAAGCACCGGAAAAATCTTATCCATTACGCATTACTTGTCATGATTGTCTGACTGTAAACGCCAGAGTTTTGCGTATTTTGTGAACACTGAAAACGCGGACAGGCCACAGAGAACAACGCCATGGTAGCCATCAAGGAAGCCAAGACGCGCTACATACATCGTCACAAAACGGTGAACGGGCCGCAGAAGAAGATCAAGAAGCCCGGCGCGTTTGCCTCGGTCATAAGCATCCTGCGCGCCCCAGGTGGTAAAGCGCTGAAAGGTATCAAAAAACTCTTCAAAGTTGCGGTATGTATCGTGATACATAACCTCTGTTATTTTTCCGACCGTACCGTCCACCACCACTCGTGAATGCACCCTTTTTTCAAGGTATCGGCCCTTGGCCGTTTTGAACAAACGCAGGTTGTAATCGCGATGCCAGCCACAACGCTTGATAAGTTTTCCCAGAAAAAAAGAGTGACGAAGAATCTGATACCCGTCTTCGCTCTCAGGGGCGGCGATGACCTCTTGTATGCGCGCCGCAAGCGAGGGAGATACCCATTCGTCCGCGTCAAGCACCAGCGTCCACTCTGTGTCTATTTGCGGCAACGCCCAATTGCGCTGGGCCGCGGCGTTCACATATTCATGGACGACCACGTTGTCCGTAAAGCGACGGGTCAGCGCGATGGTCTCCTCGGAGGCGCGCGCGTCCACCACACAGAAGCGAACATCAGCCCATGCAACGCTTTCAAGGCATTTGGGCAATCTATCGCATCCATCCGGAACAAGCGTCAACACAGTAATGGCACTCACAATAAGACTACTTTCATTAGCCCCACTGCCGCAACAATGTCAGGCATACTCATACACAGCGCAATCTCCGGCACGTTTCGATGGAACATCAATAACGAGCGAAGGTGCGTCGAGGACGCGTCTCGCCCGGCGGAAGCGCTTCACTTACTTGTATCTTGCGCCCGTCCAGTTCCCGTCCCTGACAGTTTTCGATCGCTGCGCGCGCCGCGTCATCAGCCATATCCACGAATCCAAAGCCGCGCGAACGGTTATCGGCGCGGTCGCGTATAATACGGACCGACGCCACCGCGCCATAACGCTCAAAAACAGCACGAACGGCCGCTTCATCGGTCTGATAGGATAAATTTCCAACGTATAGATACATCGGGCGCACCTGTCCTTCCCGGTTACAACACGTCTCCACGCAGCACCTTATCAATCCCTTTATATCATCAACAACCAGGCGTTATAGTAGCATACTCTCAAAGCAGACACAAGGATAACGGCGTTCCAGAAACACCCTTAAACCGTCACGGCCCCCCTACCCCAGTGCATTACCGATGGCGTCAGCAAAACATTTCAGTTCTTCTCTCGTGAAGTTCACTGTGGCCTTGCCGCCTCCGGGATGGGCAAATGCAACAATAAAAGAATCGCCGTTCCCTTCAATTTCCCAGCGCCGACCTTCGGGCATTCTGGTCTCGGGAACTGTCCAGGCGTCTGGTGTAAACTCCGCAATCTGTATGAGCGCGCCAAACGCATCGCGCGGATGAATAAACACTTCTTTCCACACGCCGCCGGGATATTCGTTTCTGCCGAAATAGGGAATCCCGTATTCTTCAAGACGCTCTATCATCATATTTAAGTCTGGCGTGTGCAGCGTAATATGATGGAAGCCGCCGTCCCGGTTGCGAAGAAACCCATCCA
>SLFT01000231.1 GCA_007124105.1 Candidatus Hydrogenedentota bacterium
CAAACGAATAAGCTTTTTCAGTTGCCGCGCCAACTGAAAAACTTTGCTGGACTAAACAGGTGGTGTCGCCCCCGATGGACCGTATTGACTGGATGGACTGGCGCCGCATCTACATTGACGCGCCTCTCCTGATTTCCACGGGTTTAGTCCAACGATCCACGTCTCAGAATGTTCGAGCGCCCCGACGTTTTTTGTTCCAGGCACAGCCCCGGAGTATAATCTGTGACATGAAGACACTGCTGGAATTGGAAGCGGCCTGTTATGAGTGCTGACGTCAACCATAACCTGGACGGAGATACGTACGCGTCGCTGGAGGCAACAGGCGCGACGTATACGAAAGGTTCGCCCCAGGACCGGGCCATACGCGGGCTGATTGCGCGCACTGTTGCCCCTTATCTGCGCCCGACCATGCGCGGGTTGCAGCTGGGATACGCCGAGGGCGTGGACACGTCGTTGTTCGCCCCACTGGTGCAGCGCCTTGATATTGTGGAGGGCAACCGCGCCTTTGTGGAGGCGGGTCGCGCGGACAGCCTGCCGAACGCGACCTTTCATCATGCACTTTTCGAGTCATTTCTTCCAACGGTAAAGGAACAGTATGATGCTGTTTTCGCGGTGTATGTGCTCGAGCATGTGCAGGAACCAATAACGCTGTTGCGGCTTGCGCGGGAAGCGCTGGCAGAAGCAGGGCTTTTATTTGTTGTTGTGCCCAACGCGCGCGCTTTGTCGCGACAACTGGCCCTGCATATTGGCATGTTGCCGACGCTGACCAGTCTAACGCCTCATGATCGCGAACACGGGCACCGACGCGTTTACGACCGCGTGTCGCTAAACCGCGAGCTTGACGCTGCGGGGCTGCGCATTATCGCGCAAGGCGGCGTGATGCTGAAGATACTCGCTGACTTTCAAATGGACCAATTGCTCGAGCAGGGCATTCTGGGCGACGCGCAGGTGGACGGCCTGTACTCGCTTGGCCATGAGTATCCCGATTTGTGCGGCTCATTGTTTGCCGTGTGCGACGCTGGCCCGTGGGAGGGACGCGACTCATGACTACATCCCCTGAATTCTCTGTGATCATCTCATGCTTCAACGAAGAGCGCAGCATTGAGGAATTTCACCGGCGCCTGGCGGCGGCGCTCAAAGGGCTTGGTCGTTCTTATGAAATTATCATGGTGAACGACGGCAGCGCCGACGCCACCTGGTCAAAGCTCCAGGCGTTGTTCGAGCAAGATGAAGCCATCAGCGTTGTGATGGACTTGTTTTCGAACGCGGGACAACAGGCGGCGGTAACGGCGGGCATGGTTGAGGCGCGCGGCAGCGCCTGGGTGTTGCTGGACAGCGACCTGCAACTGGACCCGGGCGAGTTGCCCCTGCTGGTCGCCGAATACGACAAGGGATACGACCTGGTAAGCGGCTATCGCAAGAATCGCAAGGATTCGCTGCTGCGCATTGTCCCGTCGAAGCTGGCAAACATGATTATGCGGCGCGCGTCACGCAGTTCCTTGAGCGACTTCGGCTGCACCTTCAAAATTTTCAACGCCGACCTGCTGCGCGCGTTTACGCCCGGGCCGCTCCACGTGTTCAGCAACGTGGACGCCATCGCCCAGGCGGGACGCTATACCGAGGTGGCCGTGACCCATTATCCACGCAAGTACGGCAAGTCGGGCTGGACCTTCCGCAAACTCTGGCAATACAACATGGACAACCTGGTGAAGCTGTCCCGCCGGCCTTTTCAGCTGGTGGCCGGGTTTTGTTTCCTGGGCGGCGTATTGTTCTGGATCAGAATACTGCTGGGATTTTTTACGCCCGGCGGCATTCTTTCTGAAGTAACGCCGGGGCTGGTGTTGAACACGGTGTTTTTCTTTTCGCTGATGATCCTGGCGACCATCGCCATGATTGGCGAATTCGCCATCCGCAGCTTCGTCATGCTTCAACAGAATCCCGCTTATATTGTCCGCGAAAGACTACGCCGAGACCAGGACGCCGCCGGGAGCGCGCCATGAGCGCAAGTTCGCGTCGCGTATCCGTCCGGCTGCGCCGCGCGGTGTGGCGCGTGGGACTATGGCTTACCATCCTGTTCTGCTGTCTCATCGCGCAAACGGCGCTTCTTGAGGGCGTTCTGCGCGCCATCGGTTATGGCGAAAGCGTTCGTTTTGCCGTGCGTCGCGAGGTGGGCGGCGAAACCGTGTACACGCCCAACCGCGCTTTTTATCAGCAGTTCACGGCGCTGCCCCTGAACCGCATCATGACCTGGGACGACCTGGATTTCCAGGTTCCCGCCGTCAAGGCGCCCAATGCGTACCGGATATTCGTTTTTGGCGGCTCGGCCATTTACGGTACGCGCTCGTCGGCGCGTATCCTCGAGATGATGCTGCGCAGCCACGCGCCGTCGGCGCAGTGGGAGGTGTACAATGCCGCGTGTCCCGGCATGAACTCGCACGTCATGTTTCAGGCGGCGCGGGCCAGCGCCGACCTTGCGCCCGACTTGTTTCTGATTTACATGGGCAACAACGAAGCCGTCGGTCCTTTTGGCCCGGCCACCACCCTGGGCCAAAGCCGTCTGTTGTGGCGGCTGCCCCTTGTCCGCGCCCTTATCGCGGCCAATGAGTTGCGTGTGACCCAACTGCTCCGTCGCAGCGGCGCTGTTGCCGCGTTGAACCTGCCCGACGCGGACGCGCTCATGCGTATGTTGCCCGGCATGACCGATCACCCAAAAACCCTTGCCTTTTACGAGGAGAACGTGGCCGATATGTGCGCCGCGGCGGAGCGCGCCGAGGCGCAGGTATTGTTATGCTCCCTCACGGGCAACCGCCGCTACATGGGTGTGGTCACACCGGAACCAGAGAACGACGCGGGCAGCATCAACGGCGTATTGCGCGCGCAGGCCGCGCGCCACGACCACGCGATCCTTGGCGACGTGGCCGGCGTTATTGCCGCGCACAGCGAAGACGGCCTGCCCGGGTACGATTATTTTGTGGACAATGTCCATTTCAACTTTGACGGCAACTATCTCGCCGCCACGGCCATGTTCGACGCGCTGGCGCCGCTGCTGGCGGAACGTTTCGATGCGTTTGCCGCGCCGACGATGGCGCCGCCGACGCGCGGCCAATGCGCCGAAATGCTTGCCTGGACAGACGCGGCGGAATATGAATTGCTCGGCTGGCAGTTGCAGGCTTTTCTCGACGACCATTCTCGGGAACGCGTACGCCGCCGTCACGCCGTTTTGCAAGAATCCGTGGGAGAAGAATGGCGCGAGCAGTTGCTGACTGATTACCTGCGCGCGCTTGCGATACATCCTGACGATCTTTATTTGCGGCAAAGCGCTTTTCGCATGGCCTTTGATATGGGGACGATAGACACAGCCAGTGAGCAGAGCCGTGAACTGCTTGCGCGGCATCCGACGGCGCGGTCAAGCCTGCGCTCGGCGGGACTGATCGCAGAAGCGCGGAGCGACGTGGAAGCGGCAATTCGCGCCTATCGCGCCTGTCTGGATGCGTATCCCGACGATCCGGAGGCGTTACGCCGCCTGGCGGAGTTATTGTTCGCGCAAGGCAACATAGACGCCGCTGAACCGCTGTACCGCCGTTACCTGCATAGCGACGGCACAGACGCCTTCGTGTGGTGTCGCATGGCGGAGATACAGGCCCGTCGCGGTCGAACACGGCGCGCCGCAAACACACTGGAGACCGTCATAGCGCAGGCGCCCACCCATCCGCTGGCCTATCGGCTGCTGGACGACCTGATGGCGGATACCGATACGACAGAAGCGCGGGCTGTCTTCTGGGACTCTATGATAACGGAATATCCCGAGGCCGCGGAACCGTTGGTAAGGCGGGCATTGTTGCATCAGGAAGCGGGCGAGGAAGAAGAGGCACTCGCGCTGCTGCGTCGCGCTGTCGCCCTTGCGCCCGGCGACCCGGTTGTGCAGCATCACCTTGGCATTGCCGCGTATACAAGGGGACATAACGACGAAGCGGCCGCCGCATTTAGCGAGGCGTTGCGCCTCAATCCCGCCGACGAGCGCAACGCCCGGTGGCTGGGAAGGGTGGTGCTGTAAGCGGATGGGATGGGATAGATGGATGGGGCGGGTAGGCGACACGCTTTGAATCAGGGTGTTATTCGTATTTTGCCATAAGGCGCAAGAATCTATCGCGGATTCCTTTCTTGAATATTTTTGTCTGACGTCATTGCCTGGTGGAGTTCCCGCACCGAATTGAATATGAAATCGGGGCGTTGGGATGCGGCATCAAGGTCTTGTTGCGTTGACTCGCCTGAAAGCACCAGGATGGATGCCAGCCCGGCGCAATGGGCCATCTCCATGTCCGTGTACAGGCGGTCGCCCACCATCGCGGTATGTTCCGGGGCCACGCCAAGTTTTCGCAACGCCATGCGCGCAAAAGCCGCCTCTGGTTTCCCGATGTACCGAGGTACGCGGCCTGTGGCGCTTTCGAGCAGCGCGGCAATGGCGCCGCAGTCGGGAATGTAGCCGTATTCGGTGGGACATACCTTGTCGGGGTTGGTGGCGATATAGGGCAGTCCCGCGCGCAGCAACAGACATGCGCGCTCCAATTTTTCGTAGGTCAGCGTTTTGTCAAAAGCAATGACAACCGCCTCGGGCGCGTCGCTGTCAAGGGTTAATCCCGCACGACGCAACTCATCCTCGAAACAGGGCGTACCCAACACAAAAACAGCGCGCCAGGGCGTTTCTTCCATCAGATAGGTTGCTGTCGCCGCGCCGGCGGTCAAAATGTGGCGTGGGTCGGTTTCCATACCCATCGTCTTCAGTTTTTCGCTGTAATATGTGGCGTCCGCAGCGGGGTTGTTGGTGAGAAACAGAAAAGGAAACGCACTGTCCTGCAGGAAACGAATAAAGTCGGACGCGCCCGGGATGGGCTGTGTTCCCAGGTATACCGTGCCATCCATATCGAGCAGCAGTGCCTGTATTTCGCTTACTTGCATCATGACCAACGCAATGCCTTATTCGTTTGTTTTCTATGGGGATATTTCTTGACGTGTGATACGCCTATACCAGCGGATTTAGCCCGAATACCCCTGGGTTGCCACGCCCAATTTCCGTTCTTTGGCGCAACACTTCTTGATAGCCGCTTGATAGGACATCATGTCCTGCGCTGTCTTGAGCGCCTGCATGCGATCGTGATCGCCATAGCAAAAGAGTCGGTCGCCGGCTTGAGCAACATAGGTGTCCGGCATTTTGGTTACGCTTGTGCCGTCTTGGTGTTCAACCCCGAAAACGGCGACGCCCTTGTTATTCAAGCGCAGGTCCTGTAGTGTTCTTCCCACGATCCAGGAGTCTCGCTTTACAGTTAGTTCGAATATGCTGAGCGCTGTTTCCGAAAACTCGGTGGTCTGCGCGTGGTCTTGTTTCGCCGCCACAACCTGCTGATGTTTTTCCCAGCCGTCAACATCGCCGCGCTGTCTATCAAGTCGCTCGATGCTCTCGCGTACGCCGTATACAATGAGGGTATCGCCATCGCGAATGGACGCGCCGCCGACCGGCGCCCCGAGGAACGCGCCATTGGCGCGCTTGATGCCCAGTATGGTGACGCCTACGTCGGCCAGCCGCAACTGCGCGAGGGAACGCCCGACAAGCCAGTCTTCATCATTCACCTCAATTGTGGTTATGTAATATCCCTCCTGCAAATGCAACAACGCATGATAGTCATACGCTTCCAGATTGGAAACGCGTTTCAAGGTCCAGCTGATGAGACGGAATAGTTTGTCGTCTATCCATTTGCTCGAACCGATCGCCCACAAGGCGCCCAACACCCCTACCAGCATCAACATTTTTGCGAAGGACGGCATGGTTGAATCGCCGCCAAAGGAATTTACTGCCGTCACGATAATGCCGACAAAGCCGGCATTGCCTGCCAGCATCAGCAGCATAATAATGCGCCGCCGCACCGGATGATTGACAACGCTTTCCGCCTCGTTTGTTGTAAACCCAACAGTACAGAAGGCGGAACGCGACTGAAACCGCGCCATTTCACGAGACATGCCCGTGAAAGTCAGCGCAACCGTGGCGATGCGGTTAATCAACAGGTTCACACACAAAATGATAACGAGCACAATAATGGCTTGAAAAAACGTCATGGCGGGCTCTTTCTCTGTCCGCACGGTGAACAGTATGGGATCGGCGGCGACGCCTGACAATAGGTGCGAAGCGTACCGGGTTCCAGTTTTCAGCAACACACGTCATACGGTGTTGCCGTTGCCATACAAGTAAAAACGCGCACATCGCGTATGTACACGATATGCGCGCGGCAAAGTCCTGTCATTGCGCTGTCAACTGTGGATAACGCACTATACCAAAAATTCAGAAAGGAAACTGAATATCATCGGCGCCACCAACATCAACGCCCGCTCCATCACCTGGGACAATTTTCCAGGGCCGCTGCCTGTCTGCCAGCAAGAGGCGATCGATCACTGCTGTGGTGAAATCGAGTTTTACTTGAAAGTTGCTTATTTGCGCCTGTTCCGGCTTTTGTGTTACCGGACGCACATGCTTGAAAGTATGCATCTTAGGTCACTCCCTGGTTATCGCGTCAAAATGAAAATGAACTCGATCAGCTGATCCAGTGAATTCAAGAGGAAATCTTTCCACACTTGAAAGTTGGATATCTGCGAGAGTTGTGGTTTCCGTGTGATAGGCTTATGATGTTTCATACCTGTTACTCCTGGCTGTCTATCGCGTTGCGCCTGCCGGATGGAAAACGTGACATCCTCAGGGTAGCGCTACGCAGCTGCAAGACGGTCACCATTGTATACGTTATTACTACCATAAATGCAAGTTTTTGTCACATATTACCCGCCGTTAGCATCGTAAACACCAGGCGCATGCATGGTTGCTTTGTTCGCGGCGATACATCCTGCCCGGTAAGTTGCCTCAAATCAGGGTCTCCTCTGCAGTGCATGCGCTCTTTGAACGAACCGGCGACGCCTTGCATTGCCATGTAGCGTTCTGGTTCAATTATGGCTGATTTTACTGGCGGGTGAGACAATAATAACTTGCCGCGTCAAGGATGAGCAAGGATGAATTTATGAAGACAAAAGGACAGTTGGAGGCAGAGATTAGCGAAGCCATTGTCAAGTTTGAACGGGAATACATGGGCCGCGGCCCTGAAGAGACCAAGACGCATATTTTCGACGACATGGTGCTGGTGCGTTTGCGCGGCGTATTGACACCCGCGGAAAAGAATCTTGCCATGATGGAATCCAGCGACAGAGGACGCCAACTGGTCAAAAGGGTACGCATTGAACTGCTCGAGGGGGGGCGTTCCACGCTCGA
>SLFT01000397.1 GCA_007124105.1 Candidatus Hydrogenedentota bacterium
ATCGGTAGTCGTCGCTGTAATATTCCGGCACAGGCCGCAAGTCCCATAAATCCGTGCGATCCAGGGAAATGTTCAGCGGCTGACCATCGCCCCAGACCAGCGCGCCCAGCAGCGCGTTGCCAAGGGGAAAGGCCTCATCCCAGACAAGCGCCGGCTCGGCGTAAAGCAGCCCATGTCGTTCAAATGGGGCCTGTTCCGCGCCGCCAATCGCCATCATGCCTCCCAGTACCGCGAGTGTGACTATCATAGGAGATACCTCAAGAAATTCGGGTGTTAGTGCCAGGGAACAACATTGTATGTAAGACACGCGACCAGCGCAACAAGTGCCTGACAGACCACTCCTTAATCATAGCAGAATTGCATCAATCTCGCAAGCACTCGCTTTTGATGTTGTCATTGTTCGGATGTGGGCGTCAGACAATATCCTCGAGCGTCCCTGGCCGTGGAAACGACCATGTCGTCGTCGCGCCAAGTGACGCGCACCCCGCCATGCCAGTCAGTGCGAAGCAGGGGGATGTCCAAGTCCGCATAGCGGTTCTCAATTCTGGCCGGCATGAATGGCGCGCGCGCGCCGGCAGTGCGTAAGGACGCCACGGCGATATCCGGGCTGACTCGGCGCAAAAAGGGGTCTGTGCTTGATGTGGCGGAACCGTGATGCGGCACTTTCAACACTGACGCTGTCCCGGCGAGACTATCCGCAAGCAGCGCCTCCGCGTCTGTTTCCACATCGCCGGCGAGGAGCGCCGAGCCGCCCGGCCAGGCCACAAACAACACCAGTGAGCGGTCGTTTTCAGACCGGCCCGTTACCCAGCCCGCGTCGGGATGCGCCGCCTGAATCACCGCTTCCCCCGCGGAAATGGTGTCGCCCGCCGCCAGACGTATTACCGGCACATCCCGGGCGGCGCACAATTCGAGAAATTCCCGCTCCAGCGCGGCAGGGTCTTCACTTTCGGGACCCATGAGTACGCTGCCCACGGAGAAGCGCTCGATAATATGGAACAGCCCGCCTATGTGGTCGCGGTGACTGTGGCTGACCGCCACATAATCCAAGTGACGGACGCCGTTGGCGTAAAGAAAGGGCGCAACGGTTCGCGCGCCCATATCGGTATATTCGCTTGCGTCGCCGCCGTCCATCAACAGGGTTGTACCGCCGGGCGCCCGCACAAAGATGGCATCGCCGTGACCCACATCAATAAAGTCAAACCGCGGCCCGGCGTCCGCCGGCCGCCAGAGCAGCGCAGCGGCACAGAGCAACGTTATCACGGCAATCACATTGCGCCGTCGCTCTTTCCCGTCATACAGCGCCCGATAGAAATAGACCGCCGCCGCGCCGTACAAGAGAACGGCTATGACACTGGGGCGCAGTACAACGCCATAGGCGAGCGGCAGTGTTGCCGCTGCGCTGTTTGTCCATTGGATAAGCGTAACCACAGGCAACAACGCATACCCGGGTATCATGGCCGCAGAAGTTGAAAAAGTAGCGATAACAACCGTGACAAAACACAGCCACAACGCCACTGTTAACAGCGGCACCACGACAACATTGGCAACAATACCCGCCACGGGTACAATATTAAAGTACCATGCCGCAATGGGCCAGGTGACAATTTGCACCGACAGGGTCGTGGCCAGGGAAGCGGCGGGGAGCCGTCCCAGGCGAAACAAGAAAGAGGCGATGGCGGGATGAAACAAGAGGATAGAGGCGACGCTTCCGAAACTCATCAGAAACCCCGGCTCGAAGATAATTGTCGGGTTCCACAGCAGAAAACCAAATCCGCACAACCCGAGCACGGAAAACGCGTCAGGCTCGCGATCAAACCAGTCATAGGAGAAATATAGCGCAACCATGAGTGCGGCGCGCAACGTCGCCGTGCGCGCGCCGGTCATCAGCGCAAACAGGAAAACGCCGCACAACAACACCAGAAGTTGCGGGCGACGCGGCAGACGCGTCATGCGCAGCAGAAAGCGCAAGGTGAACGCAATAATCCCGACATGTACGCCCGAAACGGCCAATATATGGGCTGTGCCCGCGTGAATGAATCGTTCGTATTCCTCGGCGCCAATTAAGCCGCGCGCGCCAAGCCACACGCCATTGATAAACGGCTGCACAGACGCCGGCGCGACAACGGCCAGTCGGTCACGCTGCCATTGTCGCAACCGTGACGCCCAGTAGCGCGGGCTGGCGTATCCCGGTCGAAGTTCCTCGACGGAATTGCCGCGCGCATGAATCGCCGAAAAGACGCCGCGCCCATGATACACGTCCTCCACACCGCGTACGCCGTGATTAACCACGCCCAGGTGGGGCGACAATCTCCCGTACACGCGCATCGTCGAGGCGGTGAATACGGGGGCGCTGGCGCGACTCCAGCGAACCAGCGCTCTGCCCCGGAGTGGTTGCTGTCCCTCCGCGCCCTCCACGCCCGTTACCTTCATCTCGAAGGTGAGGTAGTCCTGATCCTGGTGATATACCCTTGTGTTAACAGCGATTCCCTCAAAGGCCATGCGCCGCGTTGGATAGGAAAGCGCGGCCTGGTGCAACGCGTCCGCGGACAGGTCCGGCTTACGGGCCTGGTATAAAATGAGGCCAAGGGCAAGACATAAAAATGCGAAGCCGACGTATGCGCGCCGGGGCATGGTGAAGGGAACATACAGAATCGCCATGGCCACGCCGAGAAAACAGAATGCGAGCGGGACGCCCATTGCGCCAACAGAACGACTCAGCAACACACCCGCTGCCGTCCAGATGAAAACCCAAAGCCAATGCCTGTTTAGCACTTGTCTGGGCATGTATTCATAAATGCTATCGTCGCGCCGCATGACATCCCGTTTCACATCGGTTCTTGGTCTGCCTGGGCATGGTACACGATCCCCATGTCATTTTTCATATCCCAACAAATGCATGTCGCATCGGGGCAGATTTTTTTCTTTTCACCTGCATGTTTTGCGCCGAAGCAATTAGACGTTGTATGATTCTTGCCTGAATAAGAAACGATCTATCAAGAAACAATCATGAAATACACATACGTCATAATGCTATACGCTGTTGCCTTCCTGCTGATTGTGCCGCTGCTTGCCGCCCCCCTTACAATGGTTTCCTCATATTGTGAAAATACGTTGACAACACATCCAGACTGGGGTGCCAGCAAGACACGGGTCACCATGGATTTGATGGGCGCCAACGCGTATGCAACAGAGACGCAAGCACTGGCGGGAAACCGGCTGAATCTGGATGCGTGGCACGGCTATCATGAGGTTATGTATCGAAAAACAATTGTGCCGAAGCGGCTGGAGTTTCAGTTCTATCTGGGTGAGAACGCTTATATCTGTCTAATTTTTAACCGTGAGCGTCCCTACGCGTACGACACCGGCGTTTATCATGCGATTCGCCTGTGCTGTCGCCCCTTGTCAGGATGCCGGCTTCTTCTGGTGGGATATAGTTCACCCAACGTCTTTCGGACACGCGTGCATCGCAAAAGAACTGGCGCCTTTTATTCGCGAACACCTGTGACACTTTATATTGGCCATATTGCTTGATTGATTCAGTAAGATGGTAACGGTATACTTGCGCGTGCGTTTACGTTTGTAAAGTCATATACCCGGCTCGCGCGCCAAACACAAGACGATTTTCTATTTTCTATAGTAATCTGGAACACCTCACTTACAAGAGACGCCATGCAAGAAACACAGACCCTGCTTCAACTTTTAGGCATTGCCGGCGCCGTGCTGTTTTATGGCCGTTTTTACATCCAATGGATTGTCTCTGAAATACAGGGGCGCAGCGTGGTGCCTACGGCGTTCTGGTACATGAGCGGCGTTGGTTCGGTAACACTGCTGTTGTACGGCGTTTTTTATCTTAACTCGCCTGTGGGCGCGCTCAGCCACTGCTTCAACAGCGTTATCTACGCGCGCAACCTTGTTCATATATGGCGCGAGCGGGGTGTATTAACGCCTGCCCGTTCACGGCTCTTTCATGGCGCAATCGCCTTGCTGGTCGCAGTAGGCATTGTGCTGGTGGTTTATACGTGGTTGCGCGAATACAGGATTACCCAGCAGGCCGAACCGAGCCAGCAGGCGCGCGTATGGGGATGGATCGCCATCGGCGTTGTGGGGCAGGGCTTGTTTGCGTTGCGATTCCTCATACAGTGGATCGCAACAGAACTGCGTCGCAAAAGCGTCGTCCCTGTCGTATTCTGGTATATTAGTTTTGTGGCGGCCATATTGCTGATGAGTTCCCACTTGCAACGGCATGAGTGGTTATACGCCATCGGTATTTGCGCTACCTTGCTGGTATATCTGCGCAATATATACCTGATTCATCGTAAAACGCCCTCTGTTGTATCAGATTGATAACGATATTTTTGTACACATGGCAATGTTACATGAGAGGGCTCCTGTAACCAAGCCGCGACCGTTTTAGTCTGAATAGACGCCACACACAACATGAAATATCAACAAGCCCTATCGCTACAGTACATCACAGGAGACGCCATGATGCCTTGGGATAACGAATACAGAATCACGTCGGTTATTGCCGTTCTCGCTGTAATCATGGGCGCCGCCTTTCACGCCCATGCATCCCAGAATGCAGCACCCTGCCTTATCACGGCGCAACCGATGTTGCTGGGGCTCCATCGCGGCGGTATGGAACAATGGCCGGAGAATACGCTGGTCGCTTTTCAAGAAGCGGCGCGGCGCTGGCCGGAGGCGCTGCTTGAACTGGATGTTCACGCAACAGCGGACGGGCATGTGGTTGTGATTCATGACGACACCGTTGACCGCACCACCAACGGCAGCGGACTTGTCCGCCAGAAGACACTCGCGGAAATCCAGGCGCTGGATGCCGCCTATCATTTTACGCGCGACAAGGGCGAAACATTTCCGTACCGGGGACAAGGCGTAATCATCCCTACTTTGCGCCAGGTACTTGACGTGTCTGCCACGCATCGCTTTCTAATCGAAATGAAGGACGGCGACAACATTGCCGAGGCCACAGTTGCCGCTATTCGCGCCGCGGACGCCGCAGACAGATGTATTCTGGCTGCCGTGCCGCCTGTTTTCATCGAGCAATCACGCGCGCTGGCTCCTGAAATAGCGACATGCTATGATTTTTTGAGCGCCGCAACCATGCTGAACGAACTGCGCCTGGGAGACTGGAGCGCCTATACTCCGGAGCACAAGATGTTGGCGCTCTCGCCCACCTTAAAACAGCGCTTCGCCCTGACGCAGGAAGAAATAGCGTCCGTCCGGGGAAAAGGGATATTGGTGGCGTTCTGGACCATCAACGCAGAAACAGAAATGCGGCATCTGCTGGAATTTGGCGCCGACAGCATCATCACCGACCGGCCGGATGTTCTGGCGGCGATACTTTCGGAGTAACCGGGAAAACCTGAAAACCGCCGCTCAAATGTCAAGAAACGGCAATTTGTCGCGGCGGCCCTTTAAACGTCGAAAATCGGTTTCTATTGTTCTGGCAAGTGTCGCGGGGTCATGTCGCCCCTGCTCTACAAGGTAACGATACAAGTGCTCTGCAAGTCGCGCCAGCGGAATTCGATGGGTCCTCCTCTCGCGCTGCCAGACCCATGCCGACAAGGCTGAAAAGGCGGCGAAGGGCGTGGGCGCCGTCTTCCACAACAACGTCAGCGTTTGCGGGAAGTTGCCGCTGTTGTAATAGAGATTGCAGTAACGCGCAAAACGTTTGAAGTGCTGTATTTCGGCATGAGACAAGCGCGGCGTTTGCAGCGCTTCATAGGGCGGCTTCTCATCAAACACAATGCCGCATCCTGCCGCGCCGGCGATATCGGTTCCCCTGAGCCGTTTGAGCAGACCCACCTGAATCTCCTGAATATGCGCTTCCACAAGCATGTCGAAGCCTCGACCGATATCGGCAGAAGCGTCGCCGGGAAGGCCCACTATCAGATCAGCGTGCAGTATCGCGCCGGTGCGTTCGCGCAAGGCGCGGATGGCCGCCATACTCTTATCAATGTCCTGGCAGCGACCAATAGCGCGTTGCGTTTCCGGCGAAACACTCTGAAACCCAAGTTCAAGATGCAGCGCCTCCGGCGGGAAACATGCCATTTTATCCAACATGGACGGCGACAACCGGTCTGGCATAATCTCGAAATGCAGCTGCATCTCGGGACAAACCCGCGCCAGAAAGAAATCGAGAACCTCGTGAACATGCCCTTCATTAATATTGAAGGTTCTGTCCGTAAATTTGAAACGACGCGCCCCACGCGACAGCAATGTGTCCACACTGTCCAGGAAAGGACGCAACGGAAACCTGCGCACACGATTCTCGCGAGCAGACAAACAAAAAGCGCAGCGGTATGGACATCCCCGCGAACTCTCGACATAAAGCACCCGCTGCCGGATATCTTCGTCGGTGTACGCGGGATAAGGATCGAGCAACACAGCGAGCTCAGGCGGCGCCGCAACAATCACTTTTTCCGGCGGCTGCTCACCGGCCAACAACTGTCCCGCCAACGATGCGAAGGCTTCCTCGCCCTCGCCGACAATCACATAATCCGCGTGGGCAACAATGGGCATCGTTCCGTCGGCGTCAATAAGTTCCGGGCCGCCCAGTACAATTTTGATGTCTGGCGCAACGGCGCGGATAATGAAAACAACATGATCGAGCAGTTCCACGTTCCAGATATACACACCGAATCCGATGACGCGCGGATTCGCATCGAGCAACGCGACGACAATTTCATGGGGGTCGTCCTGGATGGTGAATTCCAGGATGCGCGCCTGGGGCCGCAACGCTCCAAGAGAACGCCAGAGCCGCTTGAGCCCAAAGGCGCTGTGGCTGTAACGCGCGTTTGCGGTAGTTAATACTATCGCTGTATCGTTCATGAGTTCCCTGAATTGTATTCTGTTTCTTCATCCGCAATGCCAGCATAGCAAAACAAACGGGAACAAAGGAAATAGCGCGTTTGAAGAACGTATTGACTGTCCCGATTGCACAGGTGTAGAGTCACAGTAGAAAGTAGTTCAAGAGTGGAATTCTGAAAGTGGTATTGCAGCGTCACGAAACCAACGACAGGAGGATGAGACCATGAACACACAGCAACCGAAAGACACCGCCACACGCCGGGATTTTTTGAGAACCACGGGCGCGTTGGGCGCGGGTCTGTACTTGAGCGGCGCAGGCGGCGCAAGAAGAGCCACAGCGCAAACCAGCGCGGTTGAAGCGCTCGCGATGAACGGCGGCCCGAAAGCGGTTACCCACGCAGCGGGAACTTCGACCAAATGGCCGCTATATGGAGCGGAGGAAATCGAA
>SLFT01000225.1 GCA_007124105.1 Candidatus Hydrogenedentota bacterium
TACGACAACGCCTTCAAGGCGCAATGGGAACTGTTTATCAAGCATGTGACTGTTGACGCGCCTTTCCGTTGGAATCTACTCGAGGGCGCTAAAGGCGTTCAGCTGGCCGAGCTTGGCATGGACAGCTGGCGTCGCCGCGCCTGGGTGGATGTTCCCGCGCTTATATAAAATTTAACAGTATTAGCAGTTGTCTGCCCGTAGACCTCAAAAGTGGACTGTAGGGTGGGTGAAGCGAAGCGGAACCCACCGTTCTGTTGCTATTATTCATGTAAGAGGTTGTCAGTAACTGAATGGTGCTGTTCGCAACCCGTGGTTCGCGCATGATTCTGGGCGGGCCGCGAATGAGCTGTTGACGACCCGAAAAGCAATGCAAATAGTGATGCGGCAGTGTCCATCGTTGCCGGACATCGTCTGATAATGGTTGATAGCGTGGCGATAGAGAAAATTTTCGGAACAGGAGTATTATCATGGGTACATCCGAAAGGTGTCTTGTTGCTTATATGATAGCGGCTGCGGTGTGCGCGACGAGCGCTTACGGAGGTGCGACCTGGTATGTGACGCCCACTGGGACAGGCGGGGGCGCGAGCTGGGGTGACGCTGGGGACTTGCAGACAACGGTAACTAGTGCCGCGCCGGGCGATGAAGTCTGGGTGGCCGCGGGGATTTATACGGCCACCGGCGATACTGTTTTGATAATGAAAGAAGGCATTGCCGTATACGGCGGCTTTACGGGAACTGAAAGCGAACGGGAACAGCGGGACTGGGAGACCAATACCACTGCTATTGATGGCGAGAACGCGCGGCGATGCGTAATCGGCGCGGATAGCGGCGCGCTTGACGGCTTTACCATTACCCGCGGCGTTGCCGATTTCGGCGGCGGCATGTACAATCATTCCGTTTCGTGTATTGTGGCAAACTGCGCGTTCACAGACAACACGGCCGAGGATGCCGGGGGCGCTATATGGAACTATTTCGCCACACTCGCCATCACAGACAGTACATTTTCGGGCAATGGCGCGGCATTTGAAGGCGGCGCCATCTCCAGTTACGCCTCGTCGCTGGAGACGACGGACTGCGTTTTCGAGAGCAACACCGCTTTGTCGGGCGCGGGAATGCATACCCTTTTTGCTGGGTCGCTTGTCATAGCGAACAGCGCCTTTACAAACAATGCGGCGCAATATGAAGGCGGGGGACTGTATAACGGGTCGTCCTCACCGATAGTAACTGACTGCTCATTCTCAGGCAACACGGCCCGTTTTGGCGGCGGCATGTACAATGAATCCAGCGACACAACGTTGTCGCGCGGCCTGTTTCAGGGTAACACGGCAACCCGTGACGGCGGCGGGCTCTACAATATGGGCGGCTCAGCGACATCAGTCAATTGCGTCTTTGCCGGGAACGAGGCGGCGCGAAATGGTGGCGCGGTGGCGGGTTTTGTGGGCGCGACGCAGTTGATGAACGACACGATTTACGGCAATGCGGCGGGCAATGCAGGTGGCGCTATCTACTCGTGGGATGATGCGTCTGAAGCAACAAACTGCATTCTCTGGGACAACACGGCGGCTTCCGGTTCGGAGATATACAGCAACAACAGTGCGCCGCTGGTGCGGTACAGCTGCGTACAGGGCGGTTATGCCGGTAGAGCCAATATAGACGCGAACCCATTGTTCGTGGACGCGGCCAATACCGATTTCCGGTTGCAGGTGGAGTCGCCCTGCATGGAATCTGGGACGGATGCCGACGCGCCTGCTCAGGATATCCGTGGCGTTCCAAGGCCACAGGGACAGGCCTGGGATATGGGCGCCTATGAAACGTCCGTACCGGTCATTACAATTGAAGGCGAAGCGGACATCACCGTTGAGTGTGGCATGGGCTATGTTGACGCGGGCGCAAGCGCCTGGGACGATATATATCTGGACCTCAGCGGAGATATCACCGCAGACAATCCTGTGGATACGGATGTGGTGGGCGTTTATACGGTGCGCTATAATGTGGTCAATCCGTTCGGCGTTCCGGCTGTCGAGGCGACTCGCGAAGTGGCCGTGGTGAACACCAGCATCCCAGCCATTACAGTGATTGAGGATAGTCCATAGGGCGGCGCCCTGGGGGCAATCTGCTGGCGGGCGACGCGGCCAGCGATGGTATAAACCGCATTGGCGGGCGCCGCGTCTACAGTGACTCGCGCCTGTTGGTTTCTGCGGGGCTTGAGATTGTGTTGTCCACGCATAACAGTGGCTGGCATGTATCAGTATTGCTTTCGCATCCACGGCGCGACCGTATAGTTTAACGACTGCGCCTTTTCAACAAGTAGCGTTCCGGTATGTTCGCGGTTGGCCCAAATATTTTACTACGTGTCGCAGTGAGTCTGGGAGGGTTGCTTCGCTGCTAACCCGGATATGCCGCCAGATTTCTTTTGCGCCTGCGAATCTTACGCCACCCGAGGCCTTTTATTTGCCCGCCGACATCCACACGCTGTGACGCGGCGGCCTGCGCAAGAGGGGCGATGTGACGCAATCTTCGCAGGCACACGGCCAAGTCTGGTGAAATATCCGGACTAATACCATGCCGCCTGTTGCATTGACCCAAAGTGCTCCATGTCCTTCGGAATGGCGCTGCTTGTTGTGTTGAGAGGATAGGCGCGAACGACCGCGCGTATGGCCCAGGGATTGTTTTCGTTAACGCCGCAACGGAAAGGGTGCGCGTAGTTGGGTTGGTGGGAGTCTGGGGTGGATAGTGGGTACGCGTGTTCCACGTGGAACACCGGGCACGGGGCCGCGCCGTGTACCCCGGTGCGATGGGCGCAAATGCCAGCGGGCTGACGGGACGGGAGGTTGTGGAACGTTCGGGAAAAGGGCTTCGCGCTCATGCTCGCCGTGGTGCGCGGCGCACGCCGTGTCGGCCCCTTTGTACAGGCAGCTGGCTGACTGTGCGTTTGGACGTGACCCAGGCTGCGGTATGCCAAGCGGGCGGGATGGCGGAAGATTCGCAAACGCAAACCAGACATAGCGCGCGGTGTGGCGGGAGATGTTGATGCGTCTGAGATGGCGTTAGGCTGCCAGCGGAATAGACGTCGGATTACTCGTCGGATCAGGATAATGGCAGCGGCGGTGGGGAGGTTACAGGTTGGGTTTGCGGGGGGCGCTTTCAATCTGCTGGCATTTATGGGCGACCAAGAATAAAACGCCCCGGCGCAGCCCAGCTGTCTGCCATTGGTCGGCGATTTGTTCCACGTGGAACGTTTGGGCCGGGAGGGTTGCGGCCGCATCGTTCTGGCACAGGAAGACGCACCCCGGGGGCATGTGCGTCGCGATAGCGGGGACAATCCTGTCGGGACGTTCTACAGCCCGGGCCGTGATGATGTCGGCAATGGACGCGGTCGCATCTGGGAAAGACCCATGGACAATAGCGATGTTGTCAAGGCCAAGCGCGGCGACGGCGCGATGGAGGAATCCGACCTTACGCGCGTTTCGTTCGACCAGGGTGCAGGTCAATCCGGGCAGCGCGCATTTCATGGGGATCATGGGAAACCCGCCGCCTGAGCCGATATCCAGAGTCTGTCCTTTTTCTCCGGCAAAGCGGAGCGCATAGGGGACGAGGCTAAGCGCGTCTACGATATGGTTGGTTTCCAGCGCGGCAAGGTCGCCGTTGGAGACGAGTCCGCAACGATGATTCCACGCGCGTATAAGCGCGGCAAAGGTGGCCAGCCGCTGCCGTGTATTGTCATTTAGCGTCAAACCGGTTTCATGGGTCAACAGGACAAGGGCGCGTTCCATCGTTTGTTCCGACGCGCCGCTGCGCTGCGGGTGTGTGTTCCGGTTCATTTCCGCTCCTGGTTTTTGGCGCGGCTGTCGTGCTGGGCCACAGGTTGGATGCGTGTGCAACGGATGTGCAGCCATATCCGCCAGTAAGTCAGCGTACCCCGTATCCGTTGGCACAGCAGTTTGGCGCAGGCAGTCGCGATTCGTATTTGAAGAGGATGCAAGGCGGCGTCCAGACCGTACCAGAAGCGGCGCGTTGCGCCGCTTATCGCCGCCAGGGCCTGCAACCTGGGGCTGTCGAAGAGCACCACGAACACATCGAATCGCGCCGTCCGGATCACGCGCGCCAGTCGCAACGCTTCGCCCAGGCCGCGTTTGCCGCCGGGAGCCGGGGCGCAGGTCTCCTGCCGGTCCACCACGCCGCGAACAGCCGCTTCTGGAAAGTCCGGCGGAACGAGCGCGGTAATGTGCGCTTCGGGATACTGTTCGCGCAACGCCGCAGCGGCTTGTTTGAAATGAGGAGCAAAACTATACAACAAGCCAATCCGAAGCTGTTCCGCGGAGGACCGTTGCTCTTGGTGATCATTCATGAATCTGTTCTCCTGTTGCTGTGGCGCTGTGTTGCTGTAGCTTCGTCAGCAAGGGCAGATAATGGCGTTGAATTACAACGTCCCATGAGAACTGGGTTACGGCGCGATGTCGGCCCGCCCTGCCCATGGCGATGCGTAATTCCCGGTTGTCCAGGAGCGCTATGAGATACTGCGACAGCCCGGCAACATCTCCAGGGTCGAAGAGAAAGCCTGTCTCGCCGTGGACAACGATATCGCGCAGTCCGCCAATGTCAGAGGCGCATACGGGCAGTCCTGCGGCCATTGCCTCGAGCGCGACCAGTCCAAAAGGCTCGTGCCATATTGAGGGCACGACACAGAGGTCGGCATCTCCATAACGCGCCAAGGTCTCCTCGTGGGTCAACCAACCGGTAGACGTGAAAAAGGCGTTGTGTTGCCGGGCGTCAAAGTGGGTTGCGAGGACGCGAAAATCATCCCGTTTTGATGTCCACAGCAACTGTCCGGCCGCCAACAGAACATCCAGGCCTTTCGTTGGGTCTTCGGCGCGACCTGCCATGAAAATGGTTTTTGGGTCGTTTTTCTTTTCAATGCTGTGCGTGTCATGAAATGGAATCTGTTCTGGATGTATGCCGCCTGGGACAACCATGGCCTTGTTTTTCCAGCGGCCCAACTCGCCGCGCAATTGTTCGTTGCTCACGATAATACGGGTCATGCTGTCGAGCGCCTCTTGATATATCCGATAATAATCGCTGGCATACGCGCCCGCCGCTACATAGTCCTGGGTCCATGCGCGCCATTCTCCAGACTTGATCTCGGGGCCCAGATGCGTTAAGGCGCAGCGGCGGCAGTGTTCCGGTTCACGCAGATAGTCGTTCGGACACGGCCACCTGTCTTTGAAGCGGAGCGCGTTGCGCGCACACAGCAGCTCATGGGCATAGTAACGGCCCACCAGCGGATAGTGGGACAATTCCAGCGCAACCCAGGGTTTCAGCGCATACCCATGCATTAAAAAAACGACAGACGGCGCCCAGGCGTCCACCGCGCGTCTTACCGCCTTTGCGATGGACTCGTGGCTTTGCGCGCCCTGGGGCATGGCAATGGGTTCCACTTGGAAAGGCATCTCATCAGGGGATACCTGTCCGCGACCGGGAATACCCGCAAACTGGACGACGAATACACGTGCATCAACCCCCTGCCGCGAAAGTGTGCTCACAACATGATAGAGGTCCACGTCGGCGCCGCCATTGGGCGGCCAGGAAAAGAGCAGGTCCACAAAGGCCACCCGGCCTTTGTTTGTTGCATGGTGTTGATTATACGCGTCGTCCATTATACTGCTTTAATGGTTGTATAATACTTGCGGGGAGCGCTTCCCGTATGTCGTTGAAACGTCTTCGTACACTATGCCCCCCTCTTTTTTGCCGATGATAAAACGTTACTTGCATTTTGTCTCCTCCTCCTCATGTTTTTGTATTCGTTTTAAATCAGCATCAACCATCATGTGAACCAGTTGCTCAAAATCTATCTTTGGTTGCCATCCTAACTGTGTCCGTGCCTTTTGCGCAGCGCCTTTAAGGCTGACTAGTTCAGATGGACGCTTGAATACAGGATCAATATAGACATGTTTCTCCCAGTCATGGATACCGACATGGCGAAACGCAATGTCCAAGAAATCACGAATAGAATGATTTTCGCCTGTAGAAACGATAAAATTCTCAGGAGAATCCTGTTGCAACATGAGATACATAGCTTCAACATAATCACCGGCGAAGCCCCAATCGCGCCTGCTGTCGAGATTACCCAAACCAAAACGTTCAATAATACCCATCTTGATCTGGGCAACACTGTAACTTATTTTGCGTGTAACAAACTCCTTGCCACGAATTGGCGATTCATGGTTAAAAAGAATACCATTTACACAGAACATATCATAACTGTTTTTATAGTTTTCCGCTATCCAGTAGGCAAAAATCTTGCTGATGGCATAAGGACTGCAAGGATGCATGGGCGTATCCTCTGTTTGGATTCCATCCTCATGCATATTTCCAAAAAGTTCAGAAGTAGATGCTTGATAAAAGCGGGCCATCGGTGTGAAATGCCGTAATGCCTCGAGCAAACGTAAAGCGCCACAGGCGTTTACATCCGTCGTTAGAAGCGGTTGGTCCCACGAAGCGCCCACAAAGGATTGCGCTGCAAGGTTGTATACTTCGGTAGGATGGGTTCTCCGAACAGCGCGGATCAATGACGCTTCATCTGTCATGTCGCCTTCAATAAAATCCACGGCATTGGTCACGCCGAGATAATCCAGATTGGAGAAGGCGTAACGGGTACTACGCGGCAAAAGCCCATAGACGGTATAGTCTTTCTCCAGAAGATGTTTGCTAAGATAAGCACCGTCCTGGCCGGTAATACCTGTAACAAGAGCTACTTTGTTCATCAGTACCCGCCTTTCTTTTCTGGTACTTCTCGATTTACTGTCATCTCAAACAGTGGCAACTCCGAACAAACATTGCGACTTAATCATTTTTTAATAATGTAACATCAGCCTGTCCAAGGCAAGCGTCTGCCATATTATGGGCCGGAGAAGCTCATCCGGCAACGTGCCTGCGTTCCGAGCATCTATTGTACACGTTGCGAGGCGGTTGTATCGCTTGCCTCTGTATTATCAATTGTAACCGGCCTTGAAAGCAAACGGCGAATGCGCCGAATTGACAAAGCGGCGGCATCTACGCCAGCGACGTTGCGCTCCAAGGCGGTCATGGTATAAGATACAGCCTTGTTATCTTGCACTATTTGCGAGTTTATTTTTTCGATTCTGTTGCGTTTGTTGCTTAATGCACCCCCCCGCTCGGCAGCAAAGAGCGGCACTGCTTACTTATTGCA
>SLFT01000519.1 GCA_007124105.1 Candidatus Hydrogenedentota bacterium
CAAAGTAGGGCGCCCGAATGGGATGCCAGCCTTGCTGCAAGGCAATAAATCCTGTTTCAGCGCGTTCCTTGTGGAGACCGTCATTATCTACTACCAGGCGATCGCCAATGTAGAGTTTACTGCCGTCATTGGATACGGTAGTGAAGGCATACATGCCATCCTGCGGGATGTGTATGTATCCCTGAAAAAGCAACGCGAAGGCCTCATGTTCAAAGTCCTGCGCCGGCGCCAGTGAAATTGTGTTGGCCACTCCAGCGGCAACAGGCATCAGTTCACTGAAGTCCGGCAATCGTTCCAGGTGTTCTGCGTAATAGAAATACGCGATGCCGGGGGCCATGTCGCGCGGCTGTTCCGGCATTTCCATGGGTATCCGGGCCTGGGGATTAACGTACCCGAGAACTTCCTGCTTATATTTTTCAAGTGTTCCGTCGTGTTCACGAATAAGTTGCAGCCCGTGTCGTTCGGCTGTGTCAAGGAAACGGTTGACCCGTCGTTCGAAGTCGGGGTGTATTTTGATGGTGAACTGTTCGTGGTCCAGAATGAACGCTTCGCCGGTCATGGCGCGGGTGCGCTCAATGATGCTGTAATCAACGGGCATACGCGCGATTTGGACGCGTTCGCGTATTTCCGGACACTCGGCAACCGCTGCTTCCGCCACATCGAAAAGGTTGTCCGCCCGCTCAAACAGTTCGTCCGTAAAAAAAGGCGCGTCCGGCCCTATCCAGATGTTCATGTTGGTAGTGGGATCGCTGACGGCCTCGTGCATGAGATCAATGTACAGGCGCATGGGTGTTGCGGCCTCGCCATATACGCCCTGCAAGAACTCGTTGATGGCCAAATCCGCGTCATAGTTGGGATTCCACAGCAATTTCGCGCCCAGATAGCCGCTGAGAGTGCTCCATTGGCCATGAGGCGTATTGTAGACATCCTGTTCAAAAATACCGCGTACGTTATTCTCGATCATGTAGCGGATGTTGGGCGCGCGCACACGCAAGTTTGGGAAGGGAACAAGGTAATGCGCGAAGGAGGTGTTGTAATTCCATACCCAGAGCCGGCCCGCAATTTCAGCCCAGGATTCGAGGTCGTCGCAAAAGGCGCGATTTTCAGCGGTGGTGCGTTCTTCGAAGGGATGCGCAAAATCGCATTCGATGCTGCACAAACGGATGACAACATTGGGTTCGGGACGTATTGTTGCCGGCGGTTTACGCGTATACTGATAGGCCAGCGTATCCACCAGTTTGTCAGGGAAGTCGTCGGCCACGGCGCGGGCCACGTGGTTGACCAATTGCAGTACCGGCGCCATCTGACTTCCTTCCGCTTCCGCCAGCGCCGTGCATTGGTCGCACTCGCAGTAGTTGTACCAGTCATTCTGCGAGACCGAAAACACCGTTGCCTCGGGATGCGCTGACATGCCTCGCCGCACCTCATCGGTTACTATCTTAATCACGGACTCATTGGTACAGCAAAGCTGCGAGCGCACCTTGAGGCGCTTGCCGTCCACCAGCGAGAAATACTCGGGGTGCGCGTCGAAATACGTATCAGGCGGCACGAGCGACTCGAAGGTATGCACAAAGCCGTGATACGTGACTTTGCCGCCGTGATGTTCCTGTAGGCGCGCCGCGCTGCTGTTAACACGGTTGCGCGCGGCCCAGTCGCCGTCAAAACACTCGTATACGAATGGCTCGCGATACTCAAGCGCAGGCGTACGCACTTCATCAATGGGCAGCACCGCGAGTGTTGGCGCCTCGGGGATACTGCTGACATCAGGCGTAAACCAGCGGCACCCCAAATGGTCTTCCAGAAAACCGTATACGCCATACAACGTTCCGCGCGGTTCGCCGCCTGTGATGAAGATATGACGGCCACGCGTTCGAATCACGTATCCTTCCTGCCCCAGCACCTCATAATCAATCAGGACATTCGCGTCGCGCAAGCGCTGGTTGTCGCCAATCCAGATTTCACTGGGTGCGGGCGGCGCGTCGTCCGTGACCAGCGGCATGGTTGCGCCGGTCATCTTGGTCAGGAAATGTTGAAGTTCTTCGGCGGCATGGCGTGTGGACGGCGCCGCGTTAACGCCAACCACAATTGTCATGCGCGCTTCTCCCTCCTCGGCAACAAGCGTTGCATCCGGACGCATCGTCGTTAATGGCGGTGCGGGAACGCGGACGCACCCTGAGACAAGCCACAGAGCAACAACAATCGCGCATGGCATGGCAATGGATTTCATATTTCTCCCTTTCAGTGCCTATTACGCGCGTACACAAATAAACAACGCGTTTTTTGAATGTCCACGCAAAGAGGCAGTTTCATTATAACCTGTTTTGTATCACAGTCATGCCGCAAAAAACAAAAAGCCCGGAACGCAAACGCTCCGGGCTCATTGTTGCCAGTGTTGGGGCTTATTTCTTTTTCGGTGGGCTGATGGTGTCTTTTGCCGCTTTTGCAACTGTGAACTTCACCACCTTTTTCGCGGGAATCTTGATGGTTTCGCCCGTGGCGGGATTGCGTCCCATACGCGCGCCGCGCTTCACGAGCTTCAACTTGCCCAGACCCGGAATGGTGAATCCCGAAGCGGCCGAGGCCTGCGCATAGGCAAGTTCGGTCAGATTCGCGAGCACCAGCGCCACATCCTTCTTGGGCAGGCCCGTTTCATCGGCGAGCATCGTCAACATCTGTGCTTTGGTCAACGACTTGTCTGTTTCCTTGGCTTTCTTGAACGCCATTGTGAGGGTTCCTCCTTCTTTGGTTTTTCCCAGACATCAAACACTGTATTCTTTACGCATCGTCACTCCGTATGCCGACGCGCTACTGCACTGCAAGGCGCTGGGAATACTACCCAACAACCTGTGGACGACATGGACGAATCACACGCGATACGCCTGAAACATACCGTCCATACAGCCTGTTTATGGTACTATTAAGTACACAATAAACGAGGATTTGTCAAGTCCTTTTTTTAACGTGGCTTTTTTTTTGATAGCGTCCTGCGTGATAATAGCGCCTGTTTTAAGGGGTTTTCATGGCCCCTGAGCCGAAATGAAACGCAACATCCTGATATTGAATGAGTTAGTAAACTTCCCTCGCAGCATACTTGCGGTGGAAACCAAACACGGCCGATAGGCTGAAAACACAAGAAACAAAGGGGAAACCGTATGTTTTTCGCTGTTATTGGCGACATCAAGAGTAACTTTTCCGGGTTGCAGGCGCTTTTGGACGCATTGCGGCACGAAGGCATACAGCGTGTATTGCACACAGGAAACGTATGCGCCAGCCCTGACGGCGCGCGTGAGTGTTTAGCTCTTTTGCGCGAACGCGCGGTGGTATGCGTACAAGGGCGGCAGGACAAAGCGCTGGTTAAATCGGGACGACGCAAGGGAAGCGACGTTGCTGAATCACGCAATGATCAAACGCGCACACTCCTTGGCAGCACGGCCATCGAATACTTACACGGACTTCCCCGGAAGCGTTCTCTTTCCGAAGAGGGACTGCGCATTGTATTGTGCCACGGCGCCGTAAACAGCGCACGCGAAACACTGTCCGCCGACACGCCCGTTGAACGATTTCGCCGCGAACGCGAGATTGAGCCTGCGGATATTATCGTGTCCGGCGGCGCGACGCATCCCTTTGCCTTTAACGTTGACCAGACATTATTTGTCAGCGCCGGCGTGATGACCGACAGCGACGGCCGGCCACGCTACACATTGGTGAACACGGAGAGCCACCCTTGGTCGGCGACTTCAATTACGCTGTAACGACTGCTCCCCACATAGTATCGCGCCGGATTTCTTCTATAACCATCACGCCATTATCACGCTGCGATCTTTTTGCCCAGGCGCCGGGCCTTGCGCCGCACGCGATTACTCAATCGCGGCTTATCGTGCAACGCAGCCAGGCCAATAAACAGCACATAGGTTTGTTTCGCGCCCAACAATGCAACTGCCGTGCGCAGCAGTTTGACAATGTGGCTGAAAGGTCTTGCCATGAATGCCGGCGCTGCCGTAGCTGTTACGATCACGGCGCGTTTACGCCCTTTTTTTTCACGCCTTTGGGGCGCGGCGCCGCCCCACGGCCAGTATGCAAAAGGCAGCAGCCGCTCGATAAATCTTTTAGTAATTGCCGTAACAGTCCCAAAATTCATGGCTGACCCAAGCACGATAGCATCGGCCTGTGCAATCATTGCAAGAATTCTGTCCATGTCGTCTTTCTGGCCACAGTTCCCCCGCGTTGCGCCCGCTTCCTGGGTACAACTGCGACAGTTGGTACAAAATGCAATAGACAGGTCCATAAGGAATATTTTTGTGGTATGCGCGCCTTGTTGTTGTGCCCCCGCAAGTATTTCATCCACGGCAGAGTCCACTACGCCGCCGCGGCGATAACTCCCCACAAGCGCAATAACACTCTTTCCATTTTCCATGTCGCATCCTTGAAAATATTGGTCTTTGGTTCACAGACAAAGCATAACGAGTAAGAGAGAACTCGGGTACGATCTATTTCGTACCTGCGCCACTATTCTGCATTCATATCAATTCAGGGAGGAGTTCAATAAAAGAGCGCCAGTCGGACAAGGTATAATCCGCACGGGTGGTTTCGGCATAATGGTTGTTGACAGCGATAAAGAGCGAAGCGCGACCGCCTGCCTGATGAGCGCCGACAATATCGGTGGGTTCAAGGTCGCCAATGTGCAGCAGTTCATGGGCGGCCACACCCAGTTGCCGCGCTGTTTCCTCGAACATGGGCAATTGCGGTTTTGCGACGCCCATCTCGTCCGAAAAAGTTGTTGCCGTGAAATACGGGGTGAACCCTTCGCGCTCCATCAATACGCGCAAGTTTGCGCCCGGGCTGAAACCCGTGTCGGAAATGATGGCGATGGGCACACGCTCGGCTGTCTGTTGTACTGCTTCAAGCGCGTCAGTGATGGGAACAGGGGGGTGCGGCAATATGGCGTCGGCAAAGGCGCTTGCCAGCGACTTGGCCTGTTTCTGTGTGATGGATACATCCAGGGCCGAGCAAACCAGGTCTACAGCGTCGTGAGGCGTCAGTGTGTGTTGTGTTGCGATGTGTTGCTGCAGGAAATAGGACATGGTGTCCCGGAGCGCTTTGTCCGCGTCGGTTTCGGGCACACCGGTCGCTTCGATTAACGCGTTGAGCCGAAGGCGATGACGCTCCTGGCCGTTTGCGTCACGAAATAAGGTACCCCAAAAATCGAATGTTATTGCTCGTATAGTCATATTTGTTATCGCTCCTTATCTGATTGTTCGGCATAGTGGCCTCGCGAGGGCCTGCAGCAATCCTCAGTATCACGTTACATAGTGTGACGATATTAATGCCCCAAAGTCCAGCCGCATTCGTCCATGATACGTGCCTGCTTGTGCGTATCGAGGTCAGCCTGCCAGGATTAATCTGTATATCTCACCAGATTTCTGTTGCGGCTGCAATGCACGCTATCGTTGCCAGGGGCGTCGTTGGCACGGTGTCAGCCGGTCAAACGTCGTCTTTCGGCCGATGCGATGGTGTTATTCGTTTTGTGTGCGGTTGGATGTTGCGCGGACAGGGTGTATTGATGCTGTAGTCCTTTTCAAGAGTACGCCGGAGGCAGTTTTATATAAGTTCGCTTCTCAAAGGCGCAAAGGGCAACGATTTCTTGCGCGCCAAGCCCATTGCTTATCTGACGCCCTGAACACTACTTGTTTGGATAATAAGGCGCCACTGCATTATTATGCCGCTTCTACTGATTGAAAGGTAATGCATGAAGATATCAGACTTGGAACTTATCCTGCCGCAGGTGGAAAAGCCTGCGCGTTATATAGGCGGAGAATGGAATGCGGCGACAAAAGACCCGGCGCGGGTGGACCTTCGGGTATGCCTGTTCTTTCCCGACCTGTACGAGCTGGGCCTGGGCAACCTGGGGCTGCAAATCCTGTACGCCATTTTGAACGATATGGATACTGTGTGGGCTGAGCGCGCGTATCTGCCGGCGCCGGACATGGAAGCGCAATTGCGCGCTCGGTCGGCGCCGCTGTTCATGCTCGAATCACGGGCGCCGGTTGCCGCGGCTGACGCCATCGGCTTCACCTTGCAATCGGAGTTAACCTATGTAAACGTATTAAAGGCGCTGGAACTGGCGGGACTGCCGCTGTACGCGGAAGAACGGGACGACGAGACGCCCTTGGTATTCGCAGGCGGCCCCGGCGCCTACAATCCTGAACCGCTGGCGCCGTTTATGGATTTTTTTGTGGTCGGCGACGGCGAAGATGTTATTGTCGAGGTTGCACAATGTCTGATCAATTGCAAGGGCATGTCGCGACGCAACAAGCTTGAGGCGTTATCTGAAATCAACGGGATATACGCGCCCAGTTTATATCCTGTCATAACGCAACCGGACGGCAGCATTCTGCCCCGCCTTGACAGGAAGATACATGCGCGACTTACGGCCTCCTTGAACGCCGCGACATTTCCAAAACGTATTGTAACGCCCTTTACACAGCTGATTCATGACGGGGCGGGCATTGAAGTATTGCGCGGTTGTACCCACGGGTGTCGCTTTTGCCTGGCGGGCATGATTACACGCCCTGTTCGCGAGCGCGATACGGATGTCGCCCTTGACCTGATTGAAACCGCGCTGGCCGGCACGGGGCTTGAGGCTGTCACGCTGTTGTCCCTGTCCACCTGTGACCATTCTCAGATACATCGGCTGTTGCGCGAGGCGTCTGCCCGAGTGCATGGGCAGCAGGCTTCCCTGTCGCTGCCGTCGTTGCGGCTGGATCGCTTTTCTGTGGAGTTGGCCGATTTCGTGGCCCATAAACGGCGCAGCGGTCTCACGTTCGCGCCCGAGGCGGGCACGTCCCGGTTGCGCGCTGTCATAAACAAGGACGTATCAGACGCGCAACTTGTCGAACTGGCGGAAGACGCGTTCCGACGCGGCTGGCGGCATATCAAAACCTATTTTATGATTGGATTGCCCACGGAAACCGACGCAGATGTCGCCGCAATCGCCGATTTGTGCGGACGTGTACTCGAAGCAGGCCGTCGCATTAACAAGCATGCCATGGTGCGCACAGGCGTCTCCACCTTTGTGCCCAAACCCTTCACACCGTTCCAATGGACGGCCCAGCTGGGGCTTGAGGAGACCCGCGCACGGCAGCAGCA
>SLFT01000516.1 GCA_007124105.1 Candidatus Hydrogenedentota bacterium
CAGGCGGCGGGGGTTCGGGGTACCATTTCAATGCGAAAGACGGGTCTATTTTATTGCGATACCGCCATAGTACCGGCGACGGCGTAATCGGGATAGGCGCGTCCCACAACCCCTGAAATAATTCGCGCAGCGCCTTTTGCTTCAAAACGACCTGTTCTTCATACGGAACATCTTGATTGAGGCAGCCGCCGCACTCGCCGAAATGCTCGCAAAGGGTGAGGGCGTCAGGCATTTATTCCCTTTCCATTGCCGTTTCGTAAACAAGTCAACAAGGCATCCATATCCACGGAAGCCATGGAAGTATATCTGTCCGCCATGGCATAGGGGATGTACAGAATCCCTTCATGCTGCATTGCGCCGCATGTATAGACAACGTTGGGCACATATCCTTCCCGTTCTTCTTCACGTGTGAACAGCAACGGCTCGCGCAGGCGTCCAATGATCCGTGTCGGGTCTTCCAGATCAAGCAGCATGGCGCCGATGCAGTATTGGCGCATGGGCCCAACGCCATGGGTCAGCAGCAACCAGCCTTCGTCGGTTTCCAGGGGCGCGCCGCAATTGCCAATAATCGTTAATTCCCAGGGGTATTCCGGTTCGGCGAGCAATACCGCCGATTCCCAGAAATGGACATAATCAGAATACATCATATACAGGTTGCGCCCATCAATACGCGAACACATCGCATAGTGGCCGTTAACGCGTTTGGGAAACAACGCCATCCCTTTGTCTCGCGCGCATGGGCCGTTCAATGTATGAATCTGTATATCCTTGAAATCGCTGGTCTCCAGCAGCATCGGCAGGATATGCGTCCCGTTGAAGGCCGTATACGTGCCGTAATAAGTCTGCGCTCCGTCGTCATCGGTAAACTGCACCAGCCGCACGTCTTCGATGCCGCGCGCTTCACTTTCGCTTTGTGGGAAAAGCACAATATCTGATATATCAGCATCTTCCGGCATGCGCACCTGGTAATTGGACTGCGCCAGCCAATAGATGCACTCTACCGTTTCCGTTATTCCCGTTTCCTGTGAAAATGCGCCCACCGTCTGTTCAACCGCAGCCTTCAGCTCGCTATAGATAAATCTTTCCGGCAACGACGCGAGCATCTGTTCCGCGTGGCTCTTGTTTACGGACATTTCCGTTAATTTGCGTAGAAACAGCGGTTTCAAAAAAAACTGGTCCGGCATCCGTTTAGCGTGTACGGAAAAGCGGGCGGGCGGGTCCAGCGTGATTGCATCATTCCCCTGGATTGTACCCGTGCGAAACACAACGGACGAAATATGTCCCTCGCCAGTAGCGCGCAGACTCATGACAAACCGGCAGGCATTGGGTTCGAGACCATCCTGGCATGGATGTTTGACAATAGACGGATTAAACAGCGCTGCCGCTTCCAGGGAGTATTCCATGGTGAAATAACTGCCCACCAGCAACCTTCTGTTCTCATCCAAGTCACCGGTATAGTCCGCGAGCTCGGCAACCAGCTCAAAGTGTTCGATAAATACAGTGCGCAAATCTTTGTGACGCTCCCTGAATAACGAAAACACTTGGTTCAGAGTGCCAGCAACAAGTTCATCCGACAGCTCACAAATGCGCTGCACTAGAAAATGAAAACGTGTTTCGCCGTAAATCGCGAACATACGCGGAATAACGCGTCCTTCATTTCTGTGCAGTTCCAGAGGAAGCTGTCGCACCAGCGGATGGGGGGGGCGGGTCATAAAAAAAACGCTCCTTGCACCAGCGAAGCCAAACCAGGCCTTCGCTTATCATATTGTTGGATCGCAATTGTCTAGCATGATACCTTCTCCCACAAAACAAAAAGCGCATCATGCTTAGATTCAATAACATAGAAGAACTCGTGTTTTTCCTTAAACTGTACAGATTACGTGATACGCGTACGAGCGCGAAAAACGAGACGACAAACTTCATACTCGCCAATCGTAACCGAAACTTTGGAGTACGCCGTTTCTTTCAAGAAAATCCCCGCACCGAGTGGCGCCGGGCGCGCAATGACTGCAAAAATGTTGAACGTCATTGCGAGCGGCAATCTGGGCTTTCCGTACACGCTCTAATACTTTGGTGGACAGTTACAAACAGAACAGAGTCGCTGGCATACTACCGCTTAGTTTACAGCACTCTTTTCGCCCGCTTCCACCACGCGCTTCCTGGAAGCGTCTGCAACTATAGCTGAGCGGGTCAGGTCCTGTATGGTCAACAGTGAAATCAGCCATGCCAGTGTTGATTCTGCGCCCTGATTCAGATTTGGTCCGTCAGGGTGCAGGCCGTCACGACAACCGCCGGTGTGATAATCGTACAAGTCCGATTGCGTATCGTTATGTCCCAGAAACCACTTCAGGCAGTTTTGCGCGCGTTTGCGCCACATCATATCCTGTGTGCATCGAAATGCTTCGGCGCACGCCTCCACCAGCGACATTGCTTCAATGGGCTGCTGATCGAAGTATGCCCGCGTCCCGTCCCGTGTCATCCAGCCCTGGTTTCCTATGAGACTAATGGCGCCGTCCTTGTTCGTCTGGAGTTTGTACAGCCATTCAAGGGATAGCAATCCCTGCTCAACCATGGCAGCGTCCGGTATCCACTGGCCGCTAAGAATCAAGGCGTGGGGGAGTTTCGCATTGGCGTAGGCAAGCACATCTTCGCCCCAGGGCCATTCTTCACTGCCTTGGGCAAAGGCCTCGTGCAGCTGTTTTGCAAATTTTTCGCGGATACGGCGCACCTGCGCATCTCCATCGTAACGACGCAAATAGGCATGCATCCCAATCAGTGAAAACGCCCAGGCACGGGGCGACCGAAATTCTTCAATGGCTGCGAGGGCGCGATGGAAGAAACGGGTCACAAACGAAAGAAGCGTTTGCGTCGGCGCCAGCGCGGTGGCGACGCCAAGAGCCCACAAGGCGCGCGCGTGCGCGTCTTCGCTTCCCGCCTCCTCGACCCAGCTGCGGTCGTAATTCATAAAGTTCCTGAACCGCCTGTTCTCAGGGTTATAAGCATGATGCATAAAGGCAAGGTACGTGTTAATGAGCGGGAGCATGGTTTCATCGTGATACAAGTCATAGTGCATGAGAGCGGCAATCAGGGCGCGGGCATTGTCGTCCACGCAATAGCCATGAAAGCGGTCCGGCACGGAAAATACGGCGTGCTGCGATATGCCTGTATCGTCGGTCAGCATTTGCAGATGGGTCAGTTTAATATCTGGTATTCCTTCCACATCACCGTGACGATCATGGAGAAACGCGCTGGTGCGCGGCTTCTGTTTCCAGTCTTCCATGACGGACCTTGCAAGATTCAGATAATGCGCGCCCACAGCATTCCAGACCATGTCCCGCCCATACATGTACGCTTTTTTGCGCATGGCGTCGCGTTGCACCGGGTTGTGCAGCAATTCGTTTACAGTATCCGCGAGCGCGCCATGGTCATTGAAAGGAAACAGTCTTCCTCTGCCTTCGTCCAACAGTTCCTGTGCGTACCAGAAAGGCGTTGACACCACGGCCTTACCCGCGCCCAGCGCGTAGGCCAACGTACCGGACGTAATCTGCGCTTCATTCAGATAGGACGTCACGTATATGTCCGCCGCGCCGATATAGCCGCAAAGTTCCTCAAGCGATACATATCGGTTGTGGAATGTTACGTTTTCCTTGACATCCAGTTTTTCAATCAGTTGCTCCAGAGAATCACGATACGCATTTCCCTGCATTTTCAAAATGTGCGGATGGGTGGCGCCCAGAATGACATAGAGCGCCTCGGGATGCTTCTTCACAATTTCCGGCAGCGCCTTAATGGCCACCTCGATGCCTTTTCCCGGCGACAACAAGCCAAAAGTAAGGAGCACGGTGCGTCCCTCGAAACCGAACTGATCCTTGTGATAGGCGGTATCCACAAAAGGCACATCCGGGATGCCGTGCGGGATGTAAGCGATTTTTTCGCGCGGCGCCTTATACGTATGCTCGAGGATGTCAAAAGCCTTATGGCTCATCACCACGAGCCGGTCGCTCTGCGCGATAATATCAGCCATGGCCGTAGCCTGGCCGGGGGTGGGGTCCGTTAAGACGGTGTGCAGGGTTGTTATCAACGGCATGCGCAACCGTGAGATGAGATTCTGTATATGGCTGCCGTCGGGGCCGCCGTAAATTCCGAATTCATGTTGCAGGAATACAACGTCTACATTGTTGATGTTGAGTAAATCGGCGGCCATTCTGTAGTCGCGCTTTTGCGCAGCGCGCAGCTGTAACCGCACCTCCGGAGGGTATGGATACCCTTTCGGTGTATCGTCAAGAGCGACTACCAGTGTGCTGAGATCGTTGTGATTACGCATAAGAGCGTCGCGCAAATCCTTGGTGAACGTGGCGATGCCGCATTGTCGGGGCACATAGGAACCGATCATCGCCACACGCTGCGTTTCTGCGTGTACGCTGTCGTGATTTTGCTGTGTCATAACCGTTGTTCTCCTTGTTCTTATAGTTTCTTCGAGTCGCGTTCCTTCAGCGTGGACACAATACGACGCACTTCCTCGGCCCGTGTACTGTCCATCACCAGAACGGCATCCTCGGTAACCACAACGGTTACATTTGACAATCCCAACGCAGCGACTTCCATTTTTCCCGCGCCCGCGGCATTTACAATGATGCTGTTGTTGCAGTCTACAACCACCGCATCGCCGCGCAGCAGATTGCCGGCTTCGTCCACATTATCCGCGCGGCGCAACGCTGTCCAGGAGCCCACATCCGCCCAGGGGAAGTCGCCTTCAACCACCATGATATTGCGCGCGTTTTCCATCAGGGCATAGTCAATACTGATGTCTTCGAGTGCCTCAAAAACCCGTGCCGCAGCGACTGTATCATCAGCGCGCAGCGCTTCCGCCATCTCGTGTATTGCCGCCGCAATATCCGGTCGTGCTTGGGTCATTTCATCCAAAAAGGTTGACAGACGCCAGAAGAACATGCCGCTGTTCCAGAAGAAACGTTTTGACGCGAGAAACTCGCGCGCCCGTTCCGCATCGGGTTTTTCATGAAAGGCGCGCACTTTGTATACCGGCGCGTCCAGTTCCTGCCGCGTGTCCGGTTCGCTCTCAATGTAGCCGAAACCGGTAGCGGGCCGCGTGGGCGTGATGCCGCATGTCACCAGCGCGGGCTCGGCGTCGGCCACGCGCATTGCCGTGCGGACAGTTCGAAGGAAAGCGTCCACATCGCCGATGCGATGGTCCGCCGTCATAATGGCCAGGCAAATGCGTTCCGACGCCGCATCCCCATGCCGGGCCAGCAAATGCGCCGTGATATATGCCAGTGCGCCGGTGGTGTTTCGTTTACAAGGCTCGGTCAACACGTTCTCCCTGGGGAGAGGGAGACCAGCGTCCCGGATGGGCGCGGCGAGATGTTTTCCGGTGACAATATAGGTGTTGTCCATGCCCGCTAACGCTGTCGCGCGCTCTACTGCCTCAAGCAACATACTCTTGTCAGGCTCGTTTAGCGGCAACAGTTGTTTGGGCTTATTGCGACGGGATAACGGCCAGAAACGCTCGCCCGCGCCGCCAGCCATGATAACGCTAACGAGTCTAGTATCTTTTCCTGTCATGCTCAATATTCTTTCGCTTTTGTTCCTTGTGCAATGCCTGAAAAACAGCAGTGAGAACATAGTCGCCGGTGTGTTTGCGCGATTCTGTTATACAACGCCGGCGCAAGCACTCAGGATTACCTTTTTCAGTCTCATGTATCGGCAGCGTCCAGTAAACGACGCACAACATCTATCAAGTCTTGCCGCCTTATGGTCTGTTGCGTATCCCGTCCCGCTTTGCGATAGGCGTCGTGATCGTCTATATCTTCACGAGAGCGCTTTCCCGCTATCAGGTCTTTCACAGCCACGTCACCGCACCGCAATTCTTCTTCGCCCAGTATAACCGCCACTGGAACCTCGTAACGGTCCGCGTCGCTCAGCTGCGCCGCCATGTTCTTTTTACCGCCAAGATACGTAAGCGTGTTGATGCCCGCCGCTCTTAGTTCCGCTGCCAGTTGCAATACATCGCGCGGCGCCACCTTACCCACCGTTGCAATACACACCTGGACAGTGCTCTTCGGGAATTCACATTTCTTCGCCGCGCGCAGCGCCGCCATCAGTCTGTCAAGGCCGATAGATGCGCCTGTTGCGGGCGTCTCCTGACCGGTGAATCGTTTGCACAATTCATTGTACCGGCCGCCGGCCCCAACAGAACCCAATGACTGCATGTCGGTAATTTCTATTTCGAACACAGGCCCTGTGTAGTAATCCAGACCGCGGGCCAGACTTGGATCAAACACGGCCTCCGCCTCGGATATTCCCAACGCGTCCAATAACGAGGCCAGCTGGCGCATGTCGCGGAGCGCGGTTTCGGTGTCCTCCGTATCCGGCAGTTTATCGGCTAACAATGTCACCGTTTCAAGGCGTGTGGGGGCGTTAATGGCAATAAATTCAGTAATCGCCAAAATAACGTCCGCAGGCAGGTGTACGCCGGGAATCGGATCGCCTGAATCATCTACGCGTCCCGGCCCCAATTCAAGTTTTATGTTTTCGATGCCTACTTTCTGAAGTTTATCAATAACGCGTAATGTATGCTTCATGCGTTCCGGCTCGGTAATGCCGTTCCCGGTCAACAACGCGTCCACCAGCAACCGGTTGCTGATGCGTACGCGAAAGAGAGGCGCATCGTTTTCCACGAGACCGACCGCGCGCATGGCCTCGCATAACACGGCGATGACCTCGGCATCAGCGGCCAATCCGCGCGCGCCGGCAATGTCAATGTCAAACTGGGTAAACTGGCGGAACCGACCCGGGCCCGGTTTGTCGGCGCGAAACACCGGGCCAATGTGGTAGCGCCGGAAAGGCAGTTTGATTTCTTCACGATACTGACTGATGATGCGCGCAAAGGGAACGGTAAGATCAAAACGCATGGCCGCCGGTTCTTGTTCCGGCGTCTCAAGCGTAAATATCTCTTTGTTGACGTCCGCACCCGCTGAACCGGTCAAGGTTTCAAACTTTTCAAGAATGGGCGTATCTATCGGAACGAATCCGTATCGCTCATAAACGCGGCGTATGGCGTCAATGACCTTCTGACGTGCAATCATTTCTTCGGGAAGCAGGTCCTGGAAACCTTTCAGTAC
>SLFT01000413.1 GCA_007124105.1 Candidatus Hydrogenedentota bacterium
CTGTCGCGCCAACACTGCCGTCGTCGTAAATGACACATCCTCGTCGAGCGCTGTTGAAAATACAACACGATACCAGCCTGTAGGCAGCGCTCCCAGTGTTATGCTCCCATCAGATTTCAGCCATTTACCCGCAGCAACGCTATCATGTTCATCATTCAACACACGCCAATTGCCGCTCTCTACATCCACAATATCCGGGATGGGGAGAACCACCATATCTCCTTCCAGGAAAACGGAATCGTAAGCAAACGCGTCTACCATAGCAAATAGAACCAGCAGCAAAATAAGCCAACTACGCATTATTGTGTTCTCCCTGTATCAGGCAATTGACAACAACCCTGTTGATAGCCCACGCTCAGCACTGTGTTGCCGTGTTGTTCATTGCGCGATTGTAAAGAATTGACCGCCCACTTCATAATCCTCGATGGCGTTATCCACTTCGATGCGATCAAACAGGGGCGCGCCTTCGGGCGGTGCGCCCGCAAATTCAAAGCGTATGAGGTTGCCGAAAGTGGCAAAGGGCAGGGGCGCATCGTTTGGACTGATCATGTCTATGACAACACTGCCGTCTTCAAGGTCGCTGCGCGCAATATGCCAGTGTTCGACAAGACCGCTGTTGGCGGTCGGCGCCGGCGCAACAGTAAAGTCCAGGGAGGACGCGACAATCAGGCGGATGCGGGCAATGTTGCGCGGTACATATTCCGCGCGCAGCAGGGCCGAGGCGCTGTCGCCGCTTTGCGACACGACAAGCCGCAACCTTCCCGCGAGCACATTGCCGGCGATTTGCTCGGGAGTAAAGGACTCCGGCGCTGTATAAAGCGTAGGCGTGGATGCAAACGCAACAGAAAAGCCCGGGACAACCGGCAGATTCTGGCGCTTCAATGTTGCCCAACGCAACAGATAATTGGCCTCGAGTTTGTCTACAATGAGCGCCATAACGCGCGGCAGTTCGTCCACGGCGCCAACGGGCAGGAACATGCCGCCCGTGCGCGACGCCAGATCGAGCATCATCGCCGCGCCTTCCAGATCATTCAGGAATCCCACCGCATGAATCTTGACATGCCGGCGCACGGCCAGGTCCGCCACCCGTTCCACGGTTTCCGCGCTTGACGTATCGCCCGCGCCAGCCAATAATAGAATGAACCGTTCTTCGTCAACCACATTGTCGCGGTCAAAACGAAGCGCCGCGCTGCGCAAAGCGTCAAGCATTCGCGAACCGGAAGAAAACGTTCCGATCATGGATGCTTGAATCATGCTTATCTGCTCAGCCAGGTAGGCGTGGTCAAGGGTGAACGACGTCACACGGATGGGGTCGAGGTCGTCGCGGTGGTACAAGGAAGCGCCCACCATCCCCTCTTCTGGCAGCGCAGCCAGAAATAGTTCCGTTGCCGCGTATTCCATGGCGTCCATGGCGTCGGCGTTCATACGCATCCTGATGGAATAGTCCATCACGATTTCCGCGCGCAGGTGCCTGGATGCGCCGCGATGGAGCACTGGCTGCACGAGTTCGGTCACGTCATGTCCATTCTCGAACGCGCCGAGCGTTAATTGCGCGGGCTCGGCCACAAACCCGTTCCCATCCACGTCTGTCAGTCCGAAAGCGAAATCCACAAGATAAGGCGAGGAATAGAACGCAGTGGGGTTCTCGATGCGCAGGGCGCTGCCCGCGTCCGGCGAGTCGCTGTCTTGTGTAACTTTTATCGTTACCGCGCGTTGCGCCACCAGGGGCGAATCGGCCTGAAACAAGACGTACCCTTCGTATGATCCCGCATGAAGCCGGCTCCGTTTTATGGTTACCGTCACCAGCTGTTTGTCAAAGGAAGTGACCGGTTGTCCGAGCACCGGATCAATGGACGTTGTGGGCGCAGCGCTGACAAAGGTCGCGGGCAATACCTCGATCCATTCATGAGACGACGCCGCACTGATAGTCAGGGAAGAAAATTCCCTGTTGCTGTTCCATACCTGCATCAACAGGGGGCGTTCGTTGCGTCCGAAGTCCAGTGTCTGGTTCGAGGTTACAATGGCCTGAAAGGGCTGGAAAACCCGTACGCGCAGCCTTTTGGGCGCGAATCCCTTTGCCTCGAACAACACGTCGCCTTCGTGATAACCGCCTGAAAGGGCTGCGCGTTTTACGCCGATAATCATTGTGGCGGAAGCGTTAACCCCTGTCAAAGACAAGGCGTCCCGACTGACGTCTATCCACGCTTTGTCCGAGGTGGCGTATACGTTCAGCCGGCCGACCGCGCGGTTGTTGTTTGTAACCAGTACACTCCCGCGGTTCTCATCATCGGCAATGTCCAGCGTATTGGTCGAGAGCGCAATGGCCTCATAAGGCGGCGCAGCGCTAACAGGTATACGCGCTTTCTTCAGCCCTTTTCCCTTGATTTCGACATACCCTTCGACAGGGGCGCCGGCGATGGCAGTACGATCCAGGGTTGCTGAAACGATGGTCGCGTCATATTCGTAATCGCCATCATCGCCTTTCCGGGGCGCCGCACTGGTCGCGTGGGCTGGATCAAGGGAAATCCAGGGGTCGGAAGCCGTCAGCGTAACCGCTATTGACGCCCGTTCGGGATTGGCATTGTACACTTCAAATTCAATCTGTGTTTTCGTTTCGCCGAAATCCAGTTCCGCAACCGACACACGCAACGATTCGCTGTCGCAGCCGACAGCCATCAAAAGCATTACGGCCAAAACAATTCCCACCATTCCGCGGATAATGGGCATGACAACAACTCCTTGGTTCATCGTATCCTGTTGACGACAGACGCAACGATCGTCTCTCGTGTCGGCAGGTTGTCTACGCAAGCCGCCCTGTAAGATGCGCGGGTCAATTCTCAAATTCCAGGCGCTGGCCCTCCGTGTAGATTTCGTTGTCAATGAAAAACTCGGTAAACGGAACGTCAACTGCCTGGCTGAATGTAAAACGCACCATGGGACCGAACCCCGCAAAGGGCGCATCCCTGTCCCTGCTTTCCATAAAAAGCCAGACGCCGTCTTCCTCTTCTTGCGTTATGAGGTCCCATGCGCCCAGGAGACCGTCGTCAGCGGCGTCCACCAGTGATGCGGTAAAGGGATAAGAAGACCGTACCCGACATTGAATAACACGGATGCCTCGGGGCATGTAATTCGCGCGCAGAAACACAGTGGTTTGTGCTGTTGTATCGGACTGCACGAGTGTAAGCCGCCCCGTCAACGGATTGCCGGTATGGTCTGTAGCGCGGAAGGGTGTTTTGGCGGCATAAGCGGCGTTGGACGCGCCAAAAGAAACTGTAATGGCCGGGGTAACCGCATTGCTGTCGCGCCGCAAACTTGCCCAGCGCACGATGTACTGCCCCTCCAAATCCTCCACTATCCGCTCGAAAGCGGGTTGTAAGTCTTCTATCTTCGCCGCCGAGATATAGCGTCCGCCCGTGAGCGAGGCCAACGACATGAGCGCGCCTGAATCAATGGTTTCGCCAAAGCCGACAGTGATAATGCGCACACGACGGGCCAGCGCTTCCGCCACCACCTGAGACGCGAACGTTGTGCTCGAGGTATCGGCCCCGTTTGAAAACAACACAATGTAGCGGGCGTCCTCTGCGTCTGCGGCGGCCCCGAAACGCCTGAGCGCCGCCAGCAGCGCGTCATACATGCGCGCGCCCGAGGCGAAACCGCGCACATGGGTGTTTTGAATATCGTGGATACGCGCCGCTGTTTCCGTCTTGTCTACATTAAAGGGGATAACGAGATTGGACTCCTGATCGTCTCTGTGAAATTCGCTGACGGCCACCAGCGCATCGGCGTTCAAACTTTGCAACAGGATTTCCGCGGCCGCATACTCCATTTCGGCAATGCCGCCGTCCACCTCCTGCATGGCGATGCTGTAGTCAAGCGCCATCTCAAGCCAGAGTTGTCGCGACGCGCCGCGTTTAATGGCCAGCCCATGTATATTGCCCACAGAGGTCATGTCTTCCTGAGCGATGATGGAAAACTGGTTGGGTTCCGCGACCACCGCGCGATCATTCCTGTCGCGCAGGGCAAAACCGAATTCGATGAGATAGGGGACGCCGTAAGATACGGTGGGATTGACAATGGACAGCCCACCCGTGGGCGCCACAGACTCGTTGTAAACATATACCTTAACGGATACAGGCTTTGCGCCGGCGGCGTTCAAGGTAATTTGTCCTTCATGCCGGCCTTCGCGCGTCAGCAGACTGCGGTCCACTTGAACCTCTATCTGTTGCCTGTCCATAGTGCCGCCTGTGGGCGCAACGCTTCTTACCTGGTCCGGCGCCACCTGTATCCAGGACTTGTCTGCCCGCACGGAAATGGTCAGTTCGGGTATATCGGGGTTCATGTTCCACGCGAAGAAGCTAAGGGGGAGCGGATTCCGGGCGAAGTCCAGTTCGGGGTTGCTGACGTCAATAGCGTCAACGTTACATCCGGTCATTGCGCCGACTGTTCCAGCCACAACCAATAGAATCCCCATGTAGCGTACAAGTTTCATGCCGCGAATCTCCTTTTTAACGGGCCGGGGTGGGCGTCCGCACGCTGCTTCTATCGCAGCCGAACAGCAGCATGCATAGGCGGATGCGTTACTGTTATGATACGCACCTGTTCCATGCTGGCTTCGGCCCGGCTTTGATTCCTGAAAACACTATATCTATTATACCACGACAACGCGCTTATTGTTACTGATTTCGGGAGATGGAACTGCTGTTTGTCGTTATGTATTGTCTCCGTCGGGCCTGTAATGCTTTGTGCGCCCGGAAAGAAACACCATGAGTCTTGTACGTCTGGAAAATGTGAGCAAGTCCTTCTCCGGCGATCCGATATTCGCCGAGGTGAACCTGCGCATCGAGGAGGGCGAGCGCATCGCCCTCATCGGCCGCAACGGCACCGGTAAAACGACCTTGTTCCGCCTTATCATGGGGGAAACCGAACCAGACAGCGGCGTGGTGGAATGCATGCGTCGCGCGCGCATTGTTTACCTGACCCAGATTCCCGAGGCAACGCCGGAAACGACCGTGGAGGAAATCGCACTGACGCCCTTTGCGGATATGTTGAATATGGAGAACGAACTACGCGTCCTGGAGATGAACATGGCCGACGGCGATGAGACAGCGCTGGCGGCCTATGGCGAGTACCAACATGAATTCACAGCAAGGGGCGGCTATACGTTTCGGACGCGCGTACGCCAGATACTTGGCGGACTGGGCTTTCATCCCGAGGACTTTACGCTGCCTTTCGGCGCATTGAGCGGCGGCTGGCGCGCGCGATTGATGCTGTCGTTGACGCTGTTGCGCGAGGCGGACCTGCTGTTGCTCGACGAGCCTGAAAACCATCTGGACATGGACGCCCGCGAATGGCTTGAAGACCATTTGCAGTCCCGTTCCGAGGCGGTGGTACTCATTTCACATGATCGGCGCATGGTAAACGTGCTGGCCAGGCGGGTGCTCGAGCTCGAGCGCGGCGCGCTTATAAGCCACACAGGCAATTACGACGCATGGCTCAAGGAAAAGGCGTTGCGACGCGAACAGCAGCAGAAGGCGCACGAGCGCCAGGAGGCCTTCATCCGCAAGGAACAGGCGTGGATAGACCGGTTTCGGTACAAGAACACCAAGGCGCGCCAGGCGCAAAGCCGGATAAAGCGACTGGAAAAACTGGAAGTGGTGGAAGCGCCGGAATCGGAAATGGCCGCCGTCGGATTTAACATGGGGCCTGTCATCCGCTCCGGCGAAACCGTGCTTGACGCGCGCAACCTGTCCATGGCCTATGACGCGCCCTTGTATTCAGATTTTTCGCTGGCCGTGCATCGCGGCGAGCGGCTGGGCGTCATCGGACCAAATGGTTCCGGGAAGACAACCTTGTTGCGGCAACTGGCGGACAGGCACAACGGAATGACCGGTAGTGTGCGCCTGGGACACAATGTAAAACACGCTTTTTACGACCAGCATCAGGAACACCTGGGCAATGGAAACGACCTGCTGGCAGAAATGCAGCTGCACAAGCCGGACTGGACGCCGCTGCAATGTCGCAATTACCTGGCGCGATTCCTGTTTCGGAGCGAAGAGGTCTTCAAACCGGTTGCGGTGCTCAGCGGCGGTGAACGCAGCCGGCTCGCCCTGGCCAAGCTCATCGCCTCCGATGCAAACCTGTTGTTCCTGGACGAGCCAACGAATCATCTTGATATGACCTCGCGCGAAGCGTTGGAGGCGAGCCTCGACGATTTCCCCGGCGCTATTATCGTGGTCAGTCATGATCGCACGCTTATAGACCGACTTGTAGAACGGCTTGTAATCGTTGAAAACGGCGAGGCGCGCCAGTTTCAGGGCAATTTCACGGAATACCGACTGTGGCGACAGGCGAACCCCGACGCAGCGGCGCGAGCCCCAGACGCTGCTTCAGAAAGCCGAAAAAAGAATATCGAGGAACGGGAACGGAAAAAGGCGCAGGACCGCGAAGCGCGACGGGAACAACGCCAAATCGAGCAGCTCGAGGCCGACATTGCGGCAGTCGAATCGGACATCGCCACCATACAGGAGCAATTTGCCACACTTGACCCAGCCGATTACGAACAAGGACACGCACTCACCGAACACTATGATTCGCTGCGCGAGAAACTGGACGACTTGTACGAATGCTGGGCGCACATTGCGGATGGGTAATCACGGACTGTCAGGAACACTGAAAGCACATCCGAGCCAGGGAGCTTGTTATCGTACCGTGGAACCAGGCAAAATGATAGCGTTAATTTTACATCCGTGTAAATCTGTACTACTACCCGTCATCTTCTATCATTTTTTCGAAGAAGTTCATGCTAAGTATCGCACAAGAATAGTTTGGTTACGGCTATGCTGCGCTGTGTCCATCTGTGGTCAAGAAAAGGACAGTGGCTACCACAAATGGACACAAATATACAAGAATTTGATTGATAATGTTCTTTATACGCCGCAAATGCAAATGCAAATGGGAAGCAATCTCTGATGAAAAAAAACAAATGGAACATTACGTTTATAATACTTAATCATATATTAATTTTTTTTTGGTCTGGCACAGGCCAGGATATGATTTCAAAATATTCCGAATCTTTTCTTTGTACCCAATTTACTACGGAATATATATTACCTATATAGC
>SLFT01000359.1 GCA_007124105.1 Candidatus Hydrogenedentota bacterium
CATTGGGGGAAAGCGGCGAATGGTGAATGGCAGCCCGTAGGGGATTCGAACCCCTGTGACGGGACTGAGAATCCCGCATCCTAGACCCCTAGATGAACGGGCCGCAAGGGACGTTATCCTGCTTAGTTGCAGGGCAGTGTCGGCGTAATGGCTGCCGGACTAGGACTCGAACCTAGAATCTCCTGATCCAGAGTCAGGCGCCTTACCAATTTGGCTATCCGGCACTGGCATGGGCGTATTTTAGCGTTTTGGAGGGGGGATTGTCAAATGGTCGCAGTTGGTTTCGTCCTGGTTGGGCGGCGGCGGCTTGCCGGTGTTGGAGCGGGAAGTCCTGGCTGGATGGCGTGAGGGATGGACGGTTTACCGACGGGTTTGGATGAAGGCGTCCCAGAGGTCCTGGCGGATGTAGCTATGCAGGAGTATGCCGGGGCGAAGGGCGTGAAATTCGATGAAGTAGTCGTCGCGGAGCTGTTCTTGCAGGATATCGTAAAGTTGCGGCGCGGCGAGGATGATTGCGGCGTCCGGTTGTTCGGGCATGTTATGCCACCAGCCCACGCGGGTGTACCGACGCAGGTACCAGGGCAGCGGCCAATAGTCGCCGTCGGGACGGATGAGGTTAATATGTAACGCGTCGCCTTCGTCCGCGATGGCGGCGATCTCTTCGATGCGTGTTGTGAGGCGATGCAGCGCCGTGGCCGGGTGCGCGTATACATAGGGGTTGCGCGCGTCGGCGTGGTAGATGAAATTGCCTTGATAACTTTGTCGCGCCAGATGGGCTGCGCCAGCGAGCAGCGCCAGGGATAGGGCGACCTGTATGACGCGCCAGCGTCCCAAACGCACGATGGCGTTCGCGCCGACGCCCGCCAGCAACGCCATCCCGTGATAAAAAACGAGCAGGTTCCAGGGGGTCTTATATGGGATTATCGCGTACAGCAGGGTCGCAATGATGGTATAGAATACCAGAAACCGTTTGAACAACAGGGCGCGTCGGGCCGGGTCATGTCCATCTTCGCGGGCATCGTGTTTTGCGCGGGGCCACAGGCCGGCCAGTGTCCCCACTGCCGCCAGCGCGAGCGTGAAGGCCTCGGACCAACGCGGTCCCGCCTGGCGGCTGGTATAGGCCAGCAGCGACAGATAGTAATACCAGGGTTGGTTGTGCAAAGCCGTACTGCCTTCGCCTTCAGCGCGTGGCAGGTAGTGGATATAAGTCAACAGCGAATCAAGTGGGCCTCGTAGGTTTGTGAAGAACGACGAGAACAGCGTGATAGAAACCGCCAGCGTCGCAACGCAGGCGATTGCCGCATATATAAGCGCGCCTCCGTTGTAGAGCGCCTGGAACTGCGCGGCCAGGCGCGCGCCGTCGCGCAGCCGCGCATAGGCGCCGGTTAACGCGACGGCGGCCAGCGCGCTCATTGCGATGAGCGCGGATGTTTCCTTGGTGGCGTGTACCAGGCCCAGGGAGATTCCCAGCGCGATTGCCCAGCCCACGCGCGGATTACGCCACAGCCGCCATCCCGCCGCCAGCGCCGCCTGGGTAAAGCAGACCAGCAGCATCTCTTGGATATAGTAGCGGCTGTAATAGGTCATGGCGTGCGACACGGCCATGATCAGCGCGGCCCAGAGCATGGGCCCGCTTCCGAGGGCGTCTCGCAACGGCCACAACAGCAGGATGGTCAGCAGTCCAAAAAACACGGCAATGAGGCGATACTGGGTGATGGTGGTGTCGGCGAAGGATTCGGCGCCGCTGCTCCACAACACCGGCAGGGCAAGATAGTAGAGTGTCGGACCATGATGCTCGTGTGGATCGTATCGGTATTCGCCCGTTTCAAACAGCATGCCGGTTTTCACCGCCTGATTCGCCTCGTCGCCATGAACGGGACGCAGCTCGAGTTGCGGCAGCCGCAACGCCGCGGCCACGCCGATAATGATGATGAACGCAACCAGTACGGCTATGGTTTCTTTTTTCTGCAAAATGGCCTGCGCTTTCTCGTGAGGTCGCAAAAGGGGACATTCGCTCGGGGCGCTTTGCGGCACAACTTGGCACGCTAAAGCGTGAACAACATACAAGAACACTCATAGTCGTCGCTCATGAGCCTGGCATCTTTACCGTAGACAACGAACAGTTGGCGCGGCATTGGCTGATGCCGTCGGACGGCGTCCGACACCTTGTCGCTTTATTTGCGTTCGCATAAACAGGTAGAATGCTCAGGGGCAACGGCATAATAACTTCTCTGCCCATGTTACTATTATGGATTGACAAGAATCAACGCGCGACAGGCAGCGCGCATAATTGCCGGACACGGCTTAAAGGCGTTTATGAACATACTTGGCATATCCTCTTTTTATCACGACAGCGCTGCGGCGTTGCTTCGCGACGGCGATATAGTGGCGGCAGCGCAGGAAGAGCGGTTTACGCGCAAGAAACATGATCCGCGCTTTCCGACGAAGGCCATTGATTATTGTCTGACGGCGGGCGGCCTGGACATCAACCAGGTGGACTATGTGGCCTTTTACGACAAACCACTGGTGAAATTCGAGCGGTTGCTGCTCACTTACCTGGCCATGTCGCCTCACGGTTATTTGTCTTTTCTGATGCAAATGCCGTCGTGGCTCAAGGAAAAATTATTTGTCCGTAACACAATCCGCAAGGAATTGGGTTACGAAGGGGAAATGCTGTTCTCCACCCATCACCTGTCCCACGCGTCGGCGGCCTTTTTCCCGAGTCCTTTCGAGGAGGCCGCCGTTATTACCGTGGACGGCGTAGGCGAATGGGCCACCACGACTTATGGCGTGGGCCAGGGCAACAAGGTTCAGATTCTGAAGGAGATCAATTTTCCGCATTCATTGGGCCTGCTGTATTCCGCGTTCACCTATTTCACCGGATTCAAGGTAAACAGCGGCGAATACAAGCTGATGGGGCTTGCGCCGTATGGCGAACCGAAATATGTGGACATAATCAAGCGTGAACTGATTGACATCCGGGATGATGGGTCCTTTCGGTTAAACATGCGCTATTTCGATTATTGCGCCGGGCTGCGCATGACCAACCGTCGTTTTGCGTCGTTGTTCGGCGGCCCCGAGCGTAAACCCGAGACCAAGATTAGCCAGCGCGAAATGGACCTTGCGCGCAGCATACAGGTTGTTACCGAGGAAGTCATATTGAACATTGCCCGCCATGTTCACAAAGAAACAGGCATGAAAACACTGGCGCTGGCGGGCGGCGTGGCGTTGAACTGCGTGGCGAATGGGCGCCTGTTGCGCGAGGGGCCTTTCGAGAACATCTGGATACAGCCTTGCGCGGGCGACGGCGGCAACGCGCTTGGCGCGGCGCTGTTCGCCTGGCATCATCTGCTGGACAAGCCCCGTGTTGCGGACCCGCATCGCCAAAAAGCCACGTATCTTGGACCGGCGTTTCCGGACGCAGAAATCCAGGCTTTCCTTGATTCGCGTAAGATACCGTATCGCAAACTCAGTCGCGAGGAGTTGCCCGGCGTGGTGGCTGACCTCATCAGCAGCGAGAAGGTGGTGGGCTGGCACCAGGGGCGCATGGAATTTGGACCGCGCGCATTGGGCGCGCGCAGCATCCTGGGCGATCCCCGTTCCCGCGAAATGCAGTCCGTATTGAATTTGAAGATCAAGTTTCGCGAATCGTTTCGCCCCTTCGCGCCCACCGCGCTGGCCGAACACGCTGACACCTGTTTCGACCTGCGCGGCAACGAAAGTCCTTATATGTTGCTGGTGGCTGATGTGCTTCCGGAACGGCTGCGCACACTCGGGGATGATGAAAAAGAAGCGCAGGGCTTTGATAAATTGCGCGTGGTGCGGTCCGACCTGCCCGCCATTACCCACGTGGACAACTCGGCGCGCATACAGACGGTCAACAAGGACGATCATCCCCTGTACTACGAACTGCTGCGCGCGTTTCACGAGAAAACGGGCTGTCCCGTTATTATCAACACCTCCTTTAACGTACGCGGCGAACCCATCGTCTGCACGCCCGAAGAGTCGTACACCTGTTTCATGCGCACCAAGATGGATTATTTGTGTATGGGTTCTTTCCTGCTCGATAAAACGGAACAGGAGCCGTGGGAAGAGGAAGACGACTGGCGCGAGGAATTCGAACTGGATTGACGCCCCGTTTCCCTGTATGGCCGCGCCACAATTTCAACACGAGAATCAAACCCGCCATGACGATACACGCTTCCCACGAACCGGACAACGCCCTGACAGGCATGTTGCCCGAGGACATAGCCGAAACGCTACAGCAACCGCTGATGCGGGGTCGGCAGATTTTCCAATGGCTCCAGAAGAAACGGGTTCTTTCACTGAAAGAGATGACCGATTTACCCGCAGCGCTGCGCGGGTCGCTGGATGCGGGGGTTGGCGTGTCCGCGCTTACAGTGGCGGCGCGTCAGTTCTCCGAGCAATCAGGCACGGTAAAGGTTCTGTTTGCGTTGCGGGACGGCGAGACCATCGAGACGGTGCTGTTGCGCCACGGCGACCGCGCCACCTTCTGCCTGTCGTCGCAGGTGGGGTGCGCGCTGGGATGCGCCTTCTGCGCCACCGGGCTGGCGGGATTCCGTCGCCATCTGTCAGTGGCGGAAATTGTGGAGCAGGCGTTACATCTATGTGACGAGGCGCATCTGCCGCCGAATCAAACGCCCAACATTGTGTTCATGGGCATGGGCGAACCCTTTCAGAACTATGACGCGGTGCTCAAGAGCATTCAAATTCTTATGCATCCACAGGGCATGCATATCGGCGCGCGCAAGATTACAGTGTCCACCGTGGGCGATGTGGCGGGCATTCGCCGGTTTGCCGAAGAGCCCTGGCAGGTGCGGTTAAGCGTATCGCTTCACGCGGCCACGGACGCGTTGCGCGACAAGCTGACGCCGCTGAACAGGCGTTATCCCCTGGAGACGCTGCACAAGGCCTTGCGCTATTATCAACAAAAGCGCGACCGGCAGCTAACCATTGAATACACGCTGCTTGCCAACGAGAACGACGCGCCGTCAGACGCCGTCGCCCTCGCCGCCTATTTGCGCGGCCTGGATGCCGTGGTCAATATTATCCCCTGGAATGTTGTTCTGGAGCTTCCCTTTACGCCCTCGCCGCCGCGTCGTGTGAACGCGTTTGTCGCCGCCCTGCAAGGGGCGGGGGTAAAGGCCACAGTCAGGAAAGAACGGGGCGGCGACATTAACGCCGCCTGTGGTCAGCTGCGCGCCGCCCGTGCGGCAGACGAGCGGGAACAGGTCTGAACACCATCTTTTGGACGACAGATCAGGCCAGGTCGGCGCAATCAAGGGTTTTGGCCGCTTTCGCCTGGTCCAACCTTCCCACGGGCATGGTAGTCGGCGCTTGAAACAGCGCGTCGGGGTCTTCTTCGGCCAGTCGCGCAATTTCCAGCAGGGCATCGCAGAAGGCGTCCAGTGTTTGACGCGATTCCGTTTCGGTGGGTTCAATCATCAACCCTTCCTTGACGGTGAGCGGGAAATAGACGGTGGGCGCATGGAATCCCCGGTCGAGAAGCGCCTTGGCAATATCCAGCGCCTGCACACCGTGGGCCGCGGTTTTATCACCGGCGGTGAACAGGCATTCATGCATGCAGAACCCCTCATAAGCGGGTTTCCAGGCTTCCTTCAGCCGGGCGAGCACATAATTGGCGTTCAGAAGGGCGCCTTCGCTCACCCGTTTCAATCCCGCGTCGCCCAGGGCCAGAATATACGCATAAGCCCGTAGCGCCACCAGAAAACTGCCGAAGAAAGGCGCCATTTTACCGATGGAGCGCTCGCTTGTCTGCAACGTGTAGTTGTCGCCTTGTTTGACAACCCGCGGCCCGGGGAGAAAAGCCTCGAGCCGCTCGCCCACGGCAATAGCGCCCGAGCCGGGGCCGCCCATGCCGTGGGGCGTGCCGAAGGTCTTGTGCAGGTTGAAGTGCATCACATCAAAGCCAAGGACGCCGGGACGGCATTGTCCCACAATGGCATTGAGGTTTGCGCCATCGTAATACATCAATGCGCCATGTTCATGGGCCAACGCCGACATTTCGGCAACTTGCGGCTCGAACAGCCCATGCGTATTGGGACAGGTCAACATGACGCCGGCGACCTGGCCGTCCATAAGCGACGTGAACGCGTCGAAGTCCACCACGCCCCGGCGGTCCGAGGGGAGCGTACGCACCTTGAACCCGGCCATGGCCGCGCTGGCGGGGTTGGTGCCGTGCGCGGAATCCGGGATAAGGATGACGTCCCGCTCGTTGTTGCCGTGCGCCTTGTGATATGCCGCGATGAGCAACACCCCGGCCAGCTCGCCATGCGCGCCGGCCATGGGCTGCAAACAGCCGGCGGCCATGCCCGCAATCTCGGCGAGTCGCCGCTCGAGTTTATACACCACCGCCAACGCGCCCTGGCATGTATCGAGGTAGGCTTCGACAGAGGCGGTATGCGGGTGCAGTCCCGCGAAACCGGGCAGCGCCGCCACTGATTCGGCGACTTTCGGATTGTATTTCATGGTGCAGGAGCCGAGCGGATAAAAATGGGAGTCCACACCGAAATTGCGTCGGGACAGGCGCGTGAAATGGCGCACCACATCCAGCTCGCTCACTTCGGGCAGCGCCAGGGGCGTATCGCGTCGGAGGGCCTCGGGCAACGCGGCCTCGGGCACATCCAGCGGTTCCGGCATGACCGCCTGGCGGCCGGGAACGCTGCATTCAAAAATTGTCCGCATCTCATCCATGACATGCCTCCCGCAACGCATCCGCGAAGGCGTCCAACTCGGCGCGGGTACGTTTTTCCGTGACGGCTATAAGCAGGTCGTTCGCCGTTCCCACGCCTTCGGCGAGCAGGGGCAATCCCGCCAGATAGCCTTGTTCCAGCAAATCGGCGGCCACCGCCTCGGCATCGCGCGGCAGCCGCACGGCGAATTCGTTGAAGGTGGGGCCGTCGTTCAACGGTTGCGCAAAATCGAGCTTCTTCTTCAGGTATTCCGCCTTGGCGTGACAGGCGCGCGCCGTTTCGCGCAGTCCCGCTTTGCCCAGCAGACACAAATGTATGAGGGCGCGCAAAGCGCACAGCGCCTGGTTCGAGCAGATGTTGGACAG
>SLFT01000534.1 GCA_007124105.1 Candidatus Hydrogenedentota bacterium
ATCATGGCGGTGTATACTAACATCGAACCTGACTTGGACGAGGCGCTCGACCAATTGGCCGAGTCCGAGGCGGATATTATTTATCTCGTGGACAGCTTCGGTTATTTCTATTCTGAACAGATTCATTACTTGGCGGACAAGTATCAGGCCAAGTTCCCGCACAAAAAGCTGGGGATTCATTGTCACGACAACCAACGGCTCGCCTTTGCCAATACCATCGAAGGCATTATCAAGAACATCAACTATGTTGACGGTTCAATTTATGGCATGGGCCGCGGCGGCGGCAACTGCACCACCGAGCTGCTTCTGGCCTTTCTGAAGAACCCCAAATACAAGTTGGGGCCGGTGCTTGCGCTCATCGAAAAGTATTTTATGGACTTGCAGCAGGAGTTGAAATGGGGCTATGAAATGCCCTTTATGCTGACGGGCAGCCTGAATAAGCATCCCCGGCCGGCCCTTGCCTTTGTGAAAGCGGGTATTGAAGGCAAAGAGCAAAGCGTCGTTGATTTCTATAACGACCTGGTAGATGTAGACGACGTGGTATAGTACACGGGCGCTTTTTATTCGCCCCTATGACGCCCGGGGATTCGTCGCCGCAGCATTTGCAATTCAGGCAGTGAAAAGAGCATGCATACACCCGCGTATGCAAGGCCGCCGGTCAGGCTTGCGCCTGCAACCGTCATGAGCCGCGCCGCAAGCGTGGTCGTGTCCAGCAAATGCACAAGCGCCATTGCGGAATAGTGGGCCGTTGCGCCCAGCGTCGCCGCGCCGACGATCATCACCAGTAACGCGCGCACGAACGGTGCATCCCTGAGACGTCCCCCTCTCCTATTGAGCAGAATGTACAACATCACGAAATTGACTGTAAAGGAGAGCGATGTGGACAGCGCCAGCCCCTGGTAGCCCATGGGCCGGACGAGCGCAAGGTTCAACGCGATATTCAGCGCCATACTGCACGCAGCCACAATTACGGGCGTTCGTGTATCATGACGCGCGTAAAATCCTTGTACCAGAACTTTGACCCACGCAAATGATACAAGACCCATGGCCGCATAGAATAACGCGCCAGCGGCCTGTTCCGTGGCAACAGCGCCAAACTCGCCCCGTTCGAACAGCAACCGGATGATAGGGACGCGCAAAACAATCAGCGCGGCCATGGCCGGCAAGGTTAGAAAGAAGGACTGACGCAAGCCAAACAACATCACAGAGCGTTGTTGCGCTTCGTCGCCCTGCGTGTGCGCCTTCGACAGCGCCGGCAACACGGCCACGGCCACCGCCACGCCAAACACCGCAAGGGGCAGCTGCACCAGCCTGTTGGAAATATATAACGCAAGCACTTTCTCTTCGCCCAGGGACATGGCGAAAAAACGGTCCACAAGTTTGTTGACCTCGCCCGCAGCCTGTCCAAATATGACCGGCATTAATAACCAGACCGTTTGCGCTACGGCTGTATGACGTAAGTTGAAACTTGGCCACACGACCCCCACGTGCCGGAACATGTCCCACCAGAGCACCCCCATTTGCGCGATGCCGCCAAGCCATACGCCAATCACCAGCGCCCAGGCGGGATTCTCGAAGTGATGACGCAGCCCCAGCGCGCATGCAATAAACGCCACATTCAACAAAACCGGCGTCCAGGAGGGCGTACCGTAGCGGCGCGCCACAAACAGCGGCGCCATGGCAAAGACCGCTGCGCCGATGAAGAAAAGATACGGAAAGGTCCATTGCATGAGCCGCACCAGTTCCGAGAGTTCAGCGTCGGACTGCGGCAGGGCGCGGCCCGTAAATGGACGCAAAGCGTTGAGCGCAGCAGGGGTCAACGGCATCAGCAAAATCCCGGCAACCGTCAATACGGCAAATACAAGCAGCATGAGCGACATCACCGAGGCCACAGCGCGACGATACTCCTGTTCTGAGCATGATTCGCGGGTTGCAGAAAATACCGGCACCAATGCCGCGTTTACGGCGCCCTCGCCAAGCATGTCGCGCAACATGTTCGGCAGACTGAACGCGAACAGAAACGCGCCCAGCGGCGCGCCCGGCACAGCATGGGCAAACACCATGTCGCGTACAAGTCCGAGGACGCGACTGATCATGGTGCCGCCCGCGAAGATGGAGGCAAAGCGCGTTAATTCACGCGTTCCTTCGCGTTGTGGGGCGGTTTCGCTATTTTTCTGATGGTTCGACAAATAACAACTCCCAGCATAGACCAATAATTTGTATTATGCCGCATGAGTATAGCCCTTTTACCGTATGACGGCAAAATTGAACATTACGTTTTACCACAGCAGAAGGAAGCATTTGTCCGCGCATCGCCGTTTTTTTTCGTTTCACAGTACGTGCATGATAGAATCACCTGTAGTCAGTTCAGCGACAGGCATATTACAACGGGAGCATTGCCATGAAAGTATGTACCTATTTCTTGCTTTCCTTAACCCTTCTACTCTTCGCGTGTGAGGGACGCAAGGACGCCGACAGCGATCCGCCCCTGCCCGAGGCCGCATCTGTTCCGACGACTTCGCCCCAGGCGGCAATTCCTGACAGGCCGCCTATAGATTTGGGCGATGTGGACAGCGGCATCATGATTTTGGGCAAACTGGCGCCCGAGTCCGAGTCCGCTACGGTCACTGCTGACTATATCGAGACACAGCGGAGCAGATTGTCCATTACAACCATCACGGTTCGCCCTCCTTTTCCTGATGAATTATTTGTTCAGTTCGAGATGGCGTCCACCCGCGATTTCGTGGAACGCCCCGTCGTGACGCGCGTTCGCGCCTATCGAGACGAAGAAACCCAACTCGGCGACGAACATGCGTATGTGATGGGCAGTACAGCGCGACAGCCGGAACCGGATGCATCTGGAGTTGTCGTGCCGCGCGCGTTTGTCGTGGACGTGATGGCAGGTCTGGACGAAGCGCCGGATACGATGCTTGTCCATGCGGAAGCGGACGCATGGTTGATGGAGACGGACACGGACGAATCAACCCTTGACCCATTCCAGGATACGTCGCCCGAACGCGTTTCCTTGTTCAGTAATCCTGTCCGTATTAACTTTGAACGCGAGGTAGCCAGCCTGTGAATATTGTTTGCATAGGCGCGCACCCTGATGACCCGGAAGTTTTCGCGGGAGGCATGATGACGTTGTTCGCGCGCGCCGGACATAACGTAACGGCTGTATCACTGACAAACGGGGACGTGGGCCATCACGAAATGGGCGGCGGCGCATTGGCGCAACGACGCGCGGATGAGTCCCGGCGCGCGGCGCGCATCGGCGGTTACGAAAGCGTTACCCTGGACAACCATGACGGCGAACTTGTCGCCGATATTGCCCTGCGCAAGGCCGTGACCCATATTATTCGCCGGTGTAAGGCTGACATGGTGTTCACCCATCGTCCCAACGATTATCATCCAGATCATCGTTACGCAGCCCTTGTTGTGCAGGACGCCGCTTACATGGTGACGGTGCCGCACTTTTGCCCGGACGCAGAAGCGCTGCGCCGAAACCCTGTGTTCCTTTATTTTTTCGATACCTTCACATTTCCGGCGCCTTTCCACGCAGATGTGGTTGTTCCCGTTGATACTGTGATGGATGTCAAGTGGCGGCTTCTTGACGCTATGGCGTCGCAGTTCTACGAGTGGCTGCCCTGGCTGGATGGCGTCATTGATTCCGTGCCCCCCGTCCACGATAACGCAGCGCGCATAGCGTGGCTGCAAGAATATTTTCGACGCCCTCTTGAAATGCCCGTCTCCAGGTGCCGGGCAGCCCTGCCTGCATGGCTGGGCGACAGTGCGGACAATGTTCAGTATGTGGAGGCCTTTCAGGTTTGTGAGTATGGCGCACAACCTGATCAGGAAGAATTACGACGGTTATTTACCTTTTCCCCTCATGCAACAGGAGCGTAAATCATGTACATGGATAGCAGGCGCGGCAGTGCGGCAATGGCGCTGATGGCAACCCTTCTGGTCAGCGCGTATGCCGTTGGAATGAACCAGCCGATCATTGTGAACGTCGCGGAAGCGTCTGTACTAACAAGTCCCGGGGCGGTCGAATTTCAATTCATACGACACTTCAGCGACGCCACACTGGAAGCGGCTATGGAACAGTATGAAACGTTCATACGCGCTGTGCCCCAGGCGGTGCGCGGCGCCGATTTGCAGCCCACGGAAATTAATACGGCTCCTCCAATCATTGTCTCACTGGCGCAACGGCAGGTGAAGGCGTCTTTTACAGTGCGTTTCAGTATGGCCATTTTCAATACGCCCAAAACCGGGACGGTACAGTTTGCCGCCTTGTGCGATAAACTGGCCGCACTGGCCGATACCTTGCAGTGTACACTGGCGCACCCAGCCTTTTATGCGAGCGATCCTGAAAGCGTCGTGGAGCGCGCGGTGGCCCGGGCAACTGAAAATGCCTATCCCGCCGCCGATGCGATTGCAACGGCTGTCAAAACAAACATTTATGCGGTGGATCGCGTTGACATCATCGAAATTTCCTGGGACCAGGAACCTGAGGGGCAAACAGCCGAAACGCCCCAGATCAGCTGCCGCGCCGTCGTGCAGGTAACCTATGCCCTCGCGCCACAATAAAGATAAGAGAATGAAGGCAATTCATTCGTTGGCGTAACAGGATTCTGACAACCCGTCCATCGCAACGCACACTAAGGCCCAAGGTTTTTCCCCTGCTCCCTGTTGTCCCCTGTCCCCTATTCCCGCAACGCCTCCAGGTGGCTTACGGCGCATTGCCCCAGTGCCGTCAGATGGTAGCCGCCTTCCAAAAAAGACACGATGCGGCCGTCGGCTATGTGTTTAATCATGCGCGTCATGGCGCCGTAATCCTGCGCTTCAAGCAATTGGTTGCCAAGCGGATCAAGACGATGACCGTCGAAACCAACTGAAAGCAACAGCATCTCCGGCGCAAAAGCTTCCAACGCCGGAACAGCTATATCGCGCATGGCGGTCAGCCACTGTTCCGACCCGGAACCGGGCGGGAATTGAATGTTCAGGTTGCTGTCGTTCTTGCCGCGTTCGTAAGGGAAACCCGTACCGGGAAAGTGTGGATACTCGTGCAGGCTGACGTACAGCACAGCATCGTCGTCGTAAAAGGCATGTTGCGTTCCGTTGCCATGATGCACGTCATAATCGAGGATGGCAACCCGTTCAAGGCCGCCCTCAGCAAGCAGCCAGCGCGCGGCGACAGCCACATTATTGAACAGGCAGAATCCCATTGCGTAGTCTTGTTCAGCATGATGCCCCGGTGGGCGCATCATCACAAAGGCATTGTCATATTCTTTGGCCATAATCGCTTTACAGGCCGTAATGCCGGCGCCCGCCGAAAGCAATGCCGCGTCCCATGAATGCGCGCCCATCGCGGTATCCGGGTCCGGGTAGCGTACCCCGCCAAGACAACATTCGCGGATTGTATCAATGTGCGCCCGGCTGTGTACGCGCAGCAAGTCCGCGTCCGTTGCCGGTTCAGGACGCATCATGGGCAAGTCCAATTTATGTTCTTCAAAGGCCAGCAGGAGGGCCTTCATACGTAGTGGCGACTCGGGGTGGTATTCCCCGGTGTCATGGACTGTCGCCTCATCGCAATATAGCACTACCGTTTTCGTCATACCGATTTCCTTCGGGTAACAAGTGCGAATATTGTAGTCTTTGCGGCGACATAGATCAAACCGCTGTATGCGGGATGCTGTTCCGCGCAATGGGCAAGTTCACAAGGCAACAGGAACGCATCTACCGTCTTGTGGACGGAATGGGCTGCAAAGACTCCCAGAACGCATCCATCTGTTCGGACATACGCGCGACCATCTGCGGATGCTTGTCGGCGAGATTACTGGTTTCACCGGGATCGGCTTCAAGGTCGGTAAGTAATAGTGGATGCTCTTCGGGCACACCGTACACACGCCCACTGAAAGGCCGCTTAAGTTTCCATTTTCCGGAGCGGAATGCTTGCAGTTCGTCACGATTGAAATAGTAGATATCCTCGTGGGCCCGCTTGCCTTTTCCTGTGAGGATGCCGCTGATATCACTGCCGTCAATAACGCGATCATCGGGTACGTCGGCCCCGGCCAGCGCGGCGAATGTAGGCAGGAAATCAAGGGTAATGGCCGGGGCATTTTCGACGCGTCCCGCTTGGATGACGGATGGCCAACGCATGATGCAGGGCACACGCATACCGCCCTCGAAGGTGGTTCCTTTGCCGTGGCGCAATGGGTCTGCCTTACCGCCGTGCTCGCCCTTGACAAGCCAGGGGCCGTTGTCGCTGGTAAAGATTACCAGGGTGTTTTCGTCTATTCCGGCTTCCTGAATCGCGTCGAGAATGACGCCGGTGCTCCAGTCCATCTCCTCGATCACATCGCCATACAGCCCGCCTTCGGAAAGGCCTTCAAATTCTTCTGAAACATACAAGGGCACATGCGGCATGGTATGGGGCAGATAGAGGAAGAACGGTTCATCACTGTGTTCTTTAATGAACGAAACGGCTTCTTCGGTATACCGTTTTGTGACGGTGCGTTGATCAACGGGTTGCTCGATAATCTCCTCATTGCGCATTAACGGCACGGGCGGGTCGCCCCGCTCTTCGACGTCCATGTCGTTGCTGTAGGGTATGCCGTAATAATAGTCAAATCCGCGTCTGGTCGGTAAAAATTGTGGAAGATGTCCCAGATGCCATTTCCCAATACAGGCCGTTGCGTAGCCGCGCTCTTTCAACACGTGCGCGATAGTGATTTCGGAGGCGTCGAGTCCGTCTTCACTGTAGGGAAAGAATACATGATTGATTCCCATGCGGATGGGGTAGCGTCCGGTCAGCAAGCCGGCGCGCGATGGAGAACACACTGGCGAATTGCAGTAGAAGTCCGTCAGGCGCATTCCCTCGTCGGCCATTTTATCGAGTCGGGGTGTCTTAATTTTTTCCGCGCCGTAACAGCTCAAATCAGAGTAACCCAGATCATCGGCAAAGATAACCACAATGTTTGGCGGTCTCTGGTCGGATATGGCATCTCGCGTCTCTTCACTCCTGGCGCGTGTAGTCATGCCTGCAAGCGCGCCCGCGCCAACCAGGCGCAGCATCTCACGACGATTCAAAGCAGTCATA
>SLFT01000499.1 GCA_007124105.1 Candidatus Hydrogenedentota bacterium
ACCATCATGGAGGATGCGGCCCAATTGGCCGTGCCACTGAAAGTGGATATAGGAATTGGAAAACACTGGGCGGAAATTCATTAACAAGGCTGCCACGAAAGAATACGTTTGCGCGTTGCGCAATACGCACTATAACAACAAAAATACGCAGTGATTCTTAACAAAGACGTTCATCGAAAGGAATACACATGGCGGAGCACAAAGCTTCAGAAAAGTCGCACAACCCCAAGGGAAACAACCCGCGCCGCAAAGGCGGCCCCGGCGGTCGCGGTCCCCAGGGAAAATCAGGCAAGCCGCGCCGGCCAGGACCCGGGCACGGGCCTCGCAAACCACAGATTCTGGATGTAGCCAACGAGCCAATGCCCGATTTAGAGAATGGGCCGGACATCGCTATTGGCGATATGAAAGCGATGACCATGCAGCAGCTCGTCGATCTCGCGGAAGAGATTGGGCTGCGTGAATACGGCGGCCTGAAACGTCAGGACCTTACGTTTCGGTTGCTTCAGGCCAGTATAGAAAAGGCCGGCTCCGCTTATGGCGAAGGCACCCTCGAGATACTGCCTGACGGATTCGGTTTCTTGCGTTCCCCTGACTATTCATACCTGCCGGGGCCGGACGACATTTATGTTTCTCCATCGCAAATTCGTAAATTCGGATTGCGCACAGGCGACAGCATCAACGGCCACGTCCGACCGCCCAAGCCAGGTGAACGGTATTTCGCGTTGTTGAAGGTGGAAGCGGTGAACCATGAAAGCCCGGAGGAAGCCTATAAACGGATTAATTTCGACAATCTGACTCCGTTGCACCCCGATGAGCGTCTCCATCTCGAGACCACCCAGGACGAGATCGCCATGCGCACCATGGACCTCATTTCCCCTATCGGCAAAGGACAACGCGGTCTTATTGTGGCTGCGCCTTTCACGGGTAAAACGGTGTTGCTCCAGAAAATAGCCAACAGCCTTGCAATCAATCATCCAGAGGCTACGGTCATTGTGCTGCTGATTGACGAGCGTCCCGAAGAAGTAACCGATATGCAGCGCTCGGTAAAAGGTGAAGTCATCGCCTCCACCTTCGACGAGCCGCCCGAGCGTCATGTGCAGGTAGCTGAAATGGTGCAGAACAAAGCGAAACGACTGGTGGAGCATAAACGTGATGTAATCATTCTACTGGACTCCATCACCCGGCTCGCGCGCGCCTATAACGTCATTGTGCCCGCCAGCGGCAAGGTGCTTTCCGGCGGTGTTGATTCGAATGCGCTGCAACGCCCCAAACGCTTTTTTGGTTCCGCGCGCAATATCGAGGAAGGCGGCAGTCTCACGATTCTTGCCACCGCGCTGATAGAAACAGGCAGCCGCATGGACGACGTCATCTTCGAGGAATTCAAAGGCACGGGGAACATGGAATTGCATCTGGACAGACGTTTGATGGAGAAACGGATATTCCCCTCCATAGACGTCAACAGGTCGCGTACTCGTAAAGAAGAACTTCTGATCCCCAAGGACGAACTCGAACGCATCTGGCTGCTGTTCCGGGTGCTGGGGCCTCTGGACTCAATTGAGGCGGCAGAGCTTCTCATTGGCAAGTTGAAGAAAACCAAGAACAACGAAGAATTTCTGGCGCTGATGCAGAAGATGTGATCGCGAACAAACCATAAGACCATAAGAGCGGGCATACCGGATTTTAGCGATTGCCGCAGGTGTTCTGTTACAGGCCAGGTAAGAGGAATAAAGAAGCATGAGTGTCTCCTTTGGGGTTCTGTCCTTGATCGTGACCGCGGCTGCGTCCAATGCCCCTGCTGATAATGGAACGACTGCGTTGCGCATTGTCTGGGACCTGCATGTTTCACCTGAAACCGAGCATGTAACCCGCTGGCTCGCGCAGCGTGGTTGGTGTTGGGCCATTGAGACGCCGCCTTACGCCTCCGACGACCTGGTGCTGCCCTTGCGCGAGCAGGGCTTTGTCGTTATCGGCCAGATTCACGCGCATCCCAAAACACGGGCCTGGCATTGGACGCTGCATAACCAGGATGTTCCGGACATTGACGCCGTTGTTGCTTTGTTGCGTGAGGCAAACGCCGAAGCGCCGCGCGTCTCGTTTTTCATGGAAGATGATTCTGCGGGCGTGGGGTTTTCGGAGGCATTCCTGCGCAATCCGCCTGCCACACACGCCGAAGCCAACGCCATGTTCGACGCTTACCTGGAAACCGCCATGGCCGAAGCGCGGCGTTTCCCTGATGCGCGCGTCTGGGCCACAGCCGGGTTCGCGGGCACGGCGCATCATTACGCCCGTCACGGCGCGCAATGTGTTATTGTGGAACGCGCCAACGACGACGTAGAAGATTTGCAGACAGCCGTTGCTTTCGCGCGCGGCGCCGCGCGTCAATTTGATTGCGCGTGGGGCATTGATCTTTCATTGTGGTGGGGCGTTATTTATGGGTGCGTCCAGGATTTGCCCGCGTCTCTGTACACACGCCACCTGTGGTTGTCCTATATCAACGGTGCGCAAGTTTACCGTATCGAGGGCGGCAATTTGCTTGTGCGGCCTGACGGGCCTACCGCGGTCGCCAACGCCATAGATGAATTTGCTTCGATTGCGCATACATTTCATCCTGGCAAGCCGGACACGCCCCTGGCAGTAATGCTGCCCCGGGACCACGGTTGGATGACGCCCGCGTATTGGCGCACAACAAATGAAGCGTGGAACTATGCCCGGCTGCCGTACAGGCAGGGCGAGCGGGGTATTGACGGTTTTTTCGGCGCCGCCTATCCCGGGTCGGTATACGCGCAGGACCCTTTTCCGGCAGGCGCGTACGAATCAGACGACCCGCCCGCGTCGCCTTTTTCTTTGTCATGCATTACCCCAGACTTCGCTCCAACACCCGAACAAACACGGACCGCGGCGCCGCCAGTTCCTTTTGGCGCATATAAGAACCGTAATGACGCGCGGCGGGACTTCTACGAAAACGGAAAAGACCCGTCCCCTTATCGGCCCATGGGCGATTCCCGTTGGGGCGACATCATTGACGTCCTTACGGACGACGCCCCCATCGAGGTTATGAAGCAATACCCGCTCCTGGTGCTGCTGGGCCCCGTACACATCACCAAAGCGCTACGCCAGGGGCTGACCGAATATGTACGGGCGGGCGGCGCCCTGGTCTGGGCGGCGGGCGTTGCCACGCCCGAGGAAAACGAACTGGTGGGCGCAACCATCCAGCCGGAACTGCGCGTGGGACGCGATTGGCAATGGCGCGATGCGACCCCCGTACACGAAGCCTTTCGCTATTGTCCCGTGTCCATTGAAGTCGAAAGCGCCGCCAACGTGGAGATACTGGCGAGAACACGGAGCGATGCCCCGCTGGTCTTGGCCCATCGCATGGGAAAAGGAAACGTTTACACCTGTCTTATCCCCTGGTTTGAGGCGGGCCATACGCCTTTGTCACGGCTTGCGTTGCGGCTTCTGGACGCGGTGATCACACCCATACAGCCCGTTACCCTGGACGGCCCGCCCGCCGCATGGGCAAGCAGCCGTTCGAATGCTGCAATACATGTAGTGATAGCAAACCACGACGACGCCTCCTGGCAAGGCGAGGTCGTCTTGCGTAATGTGAACGAAACATTCGACCTGTGCCGCGATAGTATTCGCGACGAACCGATCGTATTCCAACGTAACGGCAAGGACGCGCGGGTCGCATTGGATATTGAAGCTTATGGAACGCGTGTGCTGCAATGGACGCGTACAGCAATGACGCAAAGCGAGTAACCATGGAAACCTGGCTTGACAGCGATATCGTGTTTGACGGGAAAGTAGTACGCTTGCGCGTGGGGGCTGTCGCGCTTGACGACGGCGCACAGGCCTATCGCGAGGTGGTCGAACACCCGGGCGGTGTTTGTGTGTTGCCGTTTACCGGCGCCGAGTTTGTGTTTGTGCGCCAATACCGCATCGCCTTTGAGACGCGTCTGCTTGAAGCGCCTGCCGGGAAATTGGAGAGCAACGAAACGCCGCGCCAGTGCGCCATCAAGGAACTGCTTGAGGAAACCGGCTTCGAAACAGAAAACCTGGTTGATCTGGGCAGGGTATACTCCTCCGTTGGCTTCTGTAACGAGGTGATTCACCTCTATCTTGCCCTGCAGCTGACCCAGGTAGGCAGTCAACTTGAGCCGGAGGAGCGTATCGAGCCTGTGTACCTGACCATGGATGAAGTCCGCCGCCGTTTGGACGAAGGCGAATTTATAGATGGGAAGACGGCCGTTATTGTGCAACGGACGCTTGCCTGGCTTGACAAACACGGACGCCTTTTTGCCAGGACGGCCCCTGGTTAAGACCCATCTGGATAAACAGGAGTAACTGCCTACCAATAGACCTCAAAAGTGAACTGGGTGGGTTCCGCTTCGCTTCACCCACCCAGAATCGAAAATTTTGATTCAAGAAGGCATCATGCTAGACAGTTACAAACAGGAAAAGAAATGCGCATTATACTGGCAAAACCTCGGGGGTTCTGTGCGGGTGTGGACCGGGCCATCAAAAGTGTCGAGAAGGCGCTGGAATACTACGGGCCGCCTGTTTATGTGTTGAAACACATCGTTCATAATGCGCACGTAGTTGACGAGCTGCGACACAAGGGCGCTGTGTTCGTGCAACGCCTTGACGAGGTTCCAGAAAAGTCCCACCTCCTTTTCAGTGCGCACGGGGTTGGCCCGCAGCAATGGCAGCTGGCGCAATTGCGTGATTTACAAATCATTGACGCTACCTGTCCGCTCGTGGAGAAAGTGCATAACGAGATTCGTCGGTTCGCCGTGGCGGGCTATACAATCATTTATATCGGAGACGCTGGACACGATGAAACGCTGGGGGCCGTGGGGTGGGCGCCGGACAATATCCAACTGGTGCGTACCCGCGATGACGTCCAGGCGGTACAAGTGAGCAATCCCGACAAAGTAGTATATATAACACAAACGACATTGAGCTTGTCGGATTGCGAGGAAATAGTCGCCGCGCTCGAAGAACGGTTCCCTACGATTATCGCGCCGCACCAGCCCGATATCTGTTACGCTACAAGTAACCGCCAGAAAGCGGTGATGTCGTTGGCCCATGAAGCCGACCTGGTTCTGGTGGTCGGCGATTCGGAAAGCGCCAACTCAAGACGCCTGCGAGATATCGCGGCGAAACTCGGAAAGCCGGCATACCTTATTCCAGACGCAAACGCCATAGACCAGGCATGGCTCACGGACGTGGACATATTATTGCTCAGTTCGGGCGCCTCAGTACCTGAACATCTGGTGGACACAGTTATCCAGCACATCAGGGAAAGGTATGATTGTTGCGTACATGAACGCGTACTGGTGGATGAAAAGGTTCACTTCCAGTTACCCATTTAACGCGTCCATCCTGAAGAACATCCCCAATCCCATGCCTCGGTACGCCGCATTCCCGCAACAGCGCGCCAACTCAGCAAGAAGCGTCTACGAACCTGTGAGGTTGCCTATCAGCCGCAGAATCGCCTCGACAACGTTGATTAACTGCAAGATAACATCGAGCACTGTCAATACATCCTGCGCCGGCGCCGGGATTCGTTTTACTGTTTTCTTTGCCATGCTTGATTATCCTTATTTGCAATACATCGCGCATTTACAGCGCTTGAAACACTCTACCCTCATTATAGCATATACAAACGCAACGGGGGAAAGTTATTTGTGACGGCCTCAGCCCTTTATGAACGGCAGCACTTGTTTGAATTCCGGCGTTCCCGCTTTGCGCAGCAATTCAAAAATCGCCATTTCCACCGTTACACGAGAAGCGCCTGCCTGTTGCATCCGCGCCATACCCGCCTTGTATTCCTTTTTCCGGGAAGATACGATGGCGTCTGAGACCAGATACACTTCGTATCCCGCCGCCAACGCGTCAAGCGTTGTCTGCAATACGCATACATGCGCCTCCATACCCACAACAAGCAGCTGCATGCGCCCGGACTCAGCAAGGGCGGTTCTGAACGCCTCATTGGCGAGGCATCCAAACTCTATCTTGGGTATTGCCGCCACATCGCCCAGCGCATCGCGTATGCCCGCGTTGGTGACGCCGAGTCGCTCGGGATTTTGTTCCGTCACCAGCACAGGAATTTCAAGCGCCCCCACCATCCGAATCATACGTTCCGCCTGCCGCAAATAGACGTCAACAACTTCCTTTGATTTGGGCAGCAGCACATCCTGAATGTCTACCACAACCAAAATGGCCTTGTCTTTGTTCAGCATTGGGGTTCCTCTTGCATTTGTCGCTATTTCTCTGCGCGCAGTTCGCGGCTGTTCTCTTCACGGACAGCCGTAGCCTTATAGAACAACGTCGGATCAATAATCGGCTCATGTAATCCGTCCGTCTCTATATCGCCGTATGTAACCCGCCCGCGATAGGTACGGTTGGACAGGATAATGGCTATGGCCTGACGCGACCATTTATTGCCTTTGCGCGTAAATATCTTTGCGTTGTGAAGAAAATCAACGACCTTGCCGGTACTTCCCGTGCGTACATATTCGCGAAAGATCGTGCGCACCACTTCCGCCTCGCGGTCGTCAATAACCAGCGGCTTCTGTTCGTCGTTGTTCCGTCGGTAGCCATAAGGCGCGGGACCCGTGCCGTAACGTCCTTGTTGAACAGACGTCAACTGACCGCGTTTAACTTTGGAACCATGTCCATTGCGGCCTTTGCCTCGCACAGTCTTCTGTTGCGCTATCTTGCTATTGCCAGCCCGATTTCCCATCTAGAAAATCTCACTCACGTGCCTACAACCCTTCAACGCCACCATGGACCGCCCGTATGACGCGAAACAACAGACGCGCTCGTGCGACAGTCCCTACAAATAAATACACACAACCCGTGTATGGATTTTGCCCAAGTCCATACTGATTATTGTACGCTGTTTGGAACCAAATGTCAAGAGTTTATTGCAACAAAATAAAAAGACGCCATTATGGGGCAATCCCTGTCTGGAGCCGACCCTATCACCCGCCCGGCTTGATATAACCCCGCCACTCATGGTCAAATGGTGCCCAAAGATCAAAAAGGAGCCTTTAATACCATGACAAAA
>SLFT01000194.1 GCA_007124105.1 Candidatus Hydrogenedentota bacterium
AGACGCTGCGGCGGCCTGTCAACCATCTTAACGAAATCAGCGCGCGAGCGCATTGAAATGCAAGCACCATTGCGATGGCGCGTGAAAACCCTGCGAAAAACGGGGCGGGCCTCGGTTCTTCCGCCCGTTGCACTAAAGATAACAAAGCGGGCCGGATATTTTTCCCGGCCCGCTTTTGCGTCATGGTCGGCAATGTGTTCATGACGCTTCTATGTAATCAGGACACCTTGACGGCTATCCTGCGTCCTTTGGCTTCTTCCGTTTTTGGCAGGGTCACCGTCAACACGCCGTGTTTATACGTGGCGTTCGCCTTGTCACGGTCTACTTCCGCCGGAAGCGGTACGACGCGATGGAAGGAACCGTAGCTGCTTTCGCTGTAGTAGTAGTTGCCTTCGCGCCGTTCTTTGGACGCTTTCTTTTCACCGCGCAACACCAGCCGGTCCGCTTCGACTTCAACATCGAAGTCTTTCTTGTCAAGCCCGGGCAATTCTGCCCGAACTACCACTTCACTATCGCAGTCTTCGATGTCCACCGCAGGGCCGCTAAGGTTCTGCCAAAACGCCGTCATGGCGCGACTGTTGTCCTCGTCCGCGCGTTCAGGCAACCAGCGGTCAACCGCCTGCAGGGCCCGGCTGCGCAAATCGTTTACACCTGTCCTCCAGGTTGTCGGCATTAAATCTCTCACAGTAGACACCTCCTTTCATCTTTCACTCTTCAACCCACTGCGATTCAACCGCGGCGACGCGTTTATTGCGCCACGTTCACGGCAATCTTGCGTGGCTGCTGCTCGGCCACCTTCGGCAGATGGATGGTGAGAACGCCATACTTCATTTCAGCCGAAATCTTGGACTGGTCTACGGCGTCGCTCAACTGGAACTGCCTGAAGAAGGGCAACAGCTGATATTCACGACCCGCAATTTCCTTGTCCAATTGATGTTTGGGGGTTGCTTTCAGGGTTAATATATTCTTTTCAACATTCACGTCAATTTTCTCTTTTTCAACGCCGGGCAAATCGGCCACCACCACCAGTCCGTTTTCCGTCTCGAAAATATCCACTGGCGGGGTCAGTGTGCGCGTTTCCTCGCGCGTATCCGGTACGTTCTTCTCCGTATTGGCCGGCACAGTCGTTTCTTTCATCATGGACACCTCCTCTCGTTGTTGTCGCGGTTGTTTCGCGTTTTGTTAACTCACTTTTACTGCAATCTGCTTGGGCTTCGCTTCGGCGTGTTTCGGGAGCGTCAGCAACAGCAATCCATTCTTGTATTCGGCTTTTACCTTGTCGCCTTCCACTTCGGTAGGCAGCGCTATAACACGGGTGAATTTGCCCGCGCCGCGTTCACTGCGATGGAAGGCCTCCGCTTTGATGTCGGGGTTGATGGCGGTCTTCTCGCCGGCGATGCGCAGCTGGTCGCGCAGTACGGTCACTTCGATGGTTTCGGGATTCAGACCAGGCGCCAGCGCTTCCACATAGACATTGTCCTTGTCTTCGCCAATGTTGATCAGCGGATAGGCCCGCGCCGAAACCCCGGGCAGAAAAGCCGACCGCGCATAGCGGCCTCGCGGCGAATCGAATTGCTGAAGCAATTGGTCCATTTCACGCCGGATGGCTTCCAGCCCTTGAATGGGTTCCCAGAAAAAGGATGTCATGGTGATTCCTCCTTTCTATCTTGTTACGGGTTGTTTGTTCTCGGGTATCTTCAATAGATTCAACTGTCACCTGCTATAAGGCAAGTTGGATGCCAATTTGTGGCTTAAGACAGAGGAAAGCGATAAGATATTCATTTTCGGTTATATAGCCCGTCTGAGCGACAGGCATGGCCGACGCGCATACCGATATTGCGACAGGTAAGGGTTGCAGTACAAAACAGCGCTGTTTCAAATTGAATCGCTTGTGCGGAGGGGTTGCGTTGCGCGGAGGGGTGACGGATGCGGTCAGACACAGTCGAACACAGTCCGAAACAGTCAGACAATGTCGGATGCGTTGGAAGGGCGCTAATTTCTTCTCAGCAGTTTGCCGGGCAACGGTTCAAGGTTACAGCGGTCGCCGTTTACCACGTGTTGTCCGTTGATGAACACATGTTCGATGCCGTCCGGGAAATGGGCTGGGTCGGTGAAGGTTGCTTTTGAACCGATGGCGTTGTAGTCAAAGACCACCACATCGGCATAAGCGTTTTCGGCGATGTGTCCACGGTCGCGCAAGCTGAACTGTTCGGCTGCGAGGCCGGTCATTTTTCGGATGGCGTTTTCAAGGGGCAACAGTTTCTTTTCGCGGACGTAGCGCCCCAGATAACGCGGATAACAGCCGTAGAACAGCTGTGACGGTATGCCGCCGCCCATGAGAATGGCGTCGGTGGAGATCATGACCTCAGGATGGACCAGCCCGGCAAAGGAGCTGCGTTCAGTAAACGCGTCATCCGGTTCTGCCATACTTTCGAAGGCGAGCACGTGTCCATTCTCTTCGATCAACAGATCGCACACGGCATCCAGCGGATGTACGCCCCGCTCGCGCGCGATCTCGGTCACGCTCATGCCCTCGAGCCGTTTGTTCTTCTCGGAAGCCACAGACATGATGCGCGCGCAGCCCCAACCCATAAGCCTGAAAAGATTCAGCGTCCATGCGTCCGGGCCAGTATGGGGCCATTCCATTTTCCCGTGCTCAATGCTGTGCAGGATGCGTTTGCGCTGTTCCGGGTCCTTGAATCGTTCAAGCACTTCTTCGACGGTGCCCATGACAGACCAAGGCGGGAAGAACGCAAGGATATGGGTGAACCCGGTGGTGGTGGGCATGATATCGGCGCGTACGGCAGCGCCACGGCTTCGCGCGGCGGTTATCTGTTTGAGCCGTGCAGCCATTGGCTGGTCAAGCGGAATAGGCGGCACCCAGTACTTAGAGAGTCGCGCCATGGCGCGCACCACCTTTTGGAACAGAGGTCCTAGCCGCCCGTAATCAGGCACCCAAAACAAATGGGAAATCTGGGCGGGTACATCACATTTTTCGGCTACCTCGATCACTTCGTCAATGGCGCGGTCGAGGGTATTGGAATAACTACGCAGGTGACTGGTAAAAATACCGCCGCGCTGATGCAGTTCTTCGCCCAGGGCCAACAGTTCGCGGCTGTCGCTCTGACTGCCGGGCATGTACTGCAAGCCTGTGGACAGACCGATGGCGCCCTCATCCAGCGCCTGGGCCAGGGCGCGTTTCATAGCGACAATTTCATCATCCGACGCTGTGCGCGATTCCATACCCATGGCGTTAAGGCGCAGCAATCCATGCGGCGCGAGAATGGCGGCGTTCAATGGCAGCCCTTTTTGCTCCACATAGCCGAAATAGTCGCCCATGCTTTGCCAGTGCGCCTCCGACTCGAAATCAATCTGCGTAAAAATGTTCACGTAGTTTTCGACGGCGTCGCGATAGGCATCGCCCAGCGGCGCCATGGCCATGCCGCAATTGCCGCCCACAAAGGTGGTGATGCCCTGGCGCACAAGCGGCTCGAGGAGCGCGGCGCTATTTTCACGATAGAGCGACAGGTCGGCGTGCGAATGGGGGTCAACAAAGCCCGGACTGATATGTTTGCCCTGCGCGTCAATCTCCACCGCTGCGGTTGCGCCATTGGCCTTTCCGACCAGTGTAATCCGGTCGCCCTCAAAACCAACATCCGCCTGAAATGCGGGAGCGCCTGTCCCATCCACTACCATGCCGTTGCGCATCAATACATCAAACATAACCAGTTCCTTTCATCCGTTGTTGCGCCCAGTATAACATAACAACGAACGCGGTCATGAGAAACCGTTCTGCTGCCGCTCCCCCGCGCATATTCGGTAATGGGCCTGGGCCAGCGCCCCGATGTCAAGGCGTCTCCGTGTCTGACGCATCTTCCTCCGACGCGGTGTGCAAGAGGGCTTTCTTCATCTGACGCAACAGCGTGGCGCATGAAGCGTCTGTCTCGGGTATGGTCCGCTCCATCCAGTCCAATACTGCCCTAAGAACATGGCGTCGCCAACGTTCGGTGGGTCGCGCCAGTTCTTCGCGCAAATACAATGCGTCCCGCAGTAGCGTGCGACGCGCTTCCCCATCCAGAGCGGTCTGTTCGACATGTTCCGTAAAACGCTCGGCCAGCAACGGCAAGCCTGTCAACCCATCCTCCGCTTCTTGTTCGGCGGCGGGAAAACGCGCGTTGAACTCGTAATAGTTCTCCACGACGTCAACGCCTTTGGCCGTAATGCGCGCCCCGGAAAACAAGGGCGGCGCATAGCCCATCAGCAGTTCCACAAGCCCGCTATCGTGAAGGTAATGGATATTGACAACCAGGTCGTCACGGGTAAGACCGTATTTCTCGAAGAAATCCTGCGGCTCGGTGGAAGCCAAGGGGTCTTCAAGATAACGATCATACAATATCCGCAAAATGCGACGGCGCGCCGCTTTCAGTCGTCGTGTAACGTCCATATTTCGGCAGAATCTTTTTATGTTGTTGTAACGATTATCCGCATTCGGTCCCGGGCGGCTTCAACAGCGGGCGTCACCGGCGTCTGGTTAAGCATCTCAACACCCACCGTGAATTCTAGTTCTGGCACAATATACAAATGCCCAACGCCCAAATCATGAAATAGCGACTGTGCATAATACCAGGGTTCTTTACTATGCTGTAGTACAACAAAAACTATAGCACAGGAACGCGGTCATGTACGAACGCGCAAACGACGCGCGTTGAGATAAATGGCTGCGCACCATGCGACAGGCGCCTACGGGAATACCTTGCTCCAGGATACACAAGTGCAGGTACTGGGCCTTGTTGGTATATTGGTTTCAGTCTAACAGCGTTCTTTCGTTGACATGAGAATAAGGAGCGCTTGTTTCTCTTGGGCCGTAATAGGCAGGCGCGCATTTCATCCTTTCATCATCGGCTGTTTGCATGGCGCGGTACGCAATGAATTTGCTATGATCGCGGCTGACGCGTGATAAGAATACGGGGGACGCCCCTCGTTTATTAGTGAAATTTCTTGCCTTTTCGGCATAACAGGAAGGACCTTCATGGACAACCGCGAAACAGTAGAAGCACAGTTGGACAGTTTCGATGCAACGGACCGTCAGGAAGCGCTGGAAACGCTTCTTGACGCGGCCAACGCCGGCACAATTGCCCTGCCGCCTGTGGGCCAACATTTCAATTTACACTGCCATTCTTTCTTTTCCTTTAATGGCTACGGTTACGGACCCACGGGTCTCGCCTGGCGTGGGCGCGCTTCCGGGCTGTGCGGCATGGGCCTGATTGACTTTGATGTGCTTGATGGCGTGGACGAATTTTTGTTCGCCTGCGCGCAGTTGGGACTTCGCTCCGGCGCCGGGCTGGAAACACGCGTGTTCGTTTCTGAGTTTGCCGACGATGAGATCAACTCTCCCGGCGAACCCGGCATCGCCTATCATATTGGTCTAGGCTTCGTGTCCGGCAGCGTGTCAGGCCATGACGCAGCGCTACTGCAACAGTTCAAGGAAATGGCGCAGCAACGCACCCGGGCGATTATCGGCCGCGTAAACACCTTGCTGGAAGAGGTCGCGCTAGACTATGACAGCGATGTGCTCCCGTTGACGCCGGCGGGCAATGCTACCGAACGGCATGTATGCGCGGCGTATCACGCCAAAGCGGAGATGGTGTATAGCGATGCTGGTGAAAGAGCGGCATACTGGGCTGGCAAACTGGATATCACCACAGAAGACGCGGCTGCCGCGCTCAGTGACGCCCCAGTATTTCAGGGGATACTACGCGCAAAAACAATGAAAGCGGGAGGTGTGGGCTATGTGCGCGCACAGAGCGAAGAGTTCCCCGCGTTGGAAGATGTAAACGCGTTAATCCTTGCAAACGGCGCCATCCCTACATTCGCCTTCCTTGACGGCACTTCAGCGGGCGAGGCGCGGATGGATGCGCTCCTTGATGTGATGACCGCGTCAGGGGCCGCGGCGGTAAATATTATCCCCGACCGCAACTGGAACATAGCCGACGCGGATATCAAGGCGCTGAAATTGCGTAAGCTCGACGAATTCATTTCACAGGCGCGCGCACGGTCGCTGCCCATCTTTGTAGGCACGGAAATGAATGCTTATGGGCAACGTTTTGTGGACGATCTCGACGCGCCCGAGCTGCGCCCGTATTTCGACGATTTCCGTGAAGGCATGAACATTCTAAATGGGCATACCATTTTACAGGCGCACGCGGGCATGGGTTATCTCAGCGATTGGGCAATCGAATCATTTGCCACAACAGAAGATAAGAACCGCTTTTTTTCCCGTTTCGGTGGAAGCATTACGCCTGGCGCATGCGATGCGCTTGCGCCAATCACCCCCGATGTCACCCCGCGTGAAATATTGAAGGCGTTGCCCTAATCACAAAGGACAGTAAAAAAGGAGAGACCGCTTCTAATCCGGCCTCTCCCGCTTTCCTTCATGTACGCAACGTGGATATTACTCGACCTGATACTCGCCGCGGTCTACCAGTTCAATGCGCGCACTCTCGGCCGCGTCTCCGAGGCGGTTGCCGAGCCGCAGAATACGGGTATACCCGCCGGGACGATCCGTATAGGTTGGTGCGATCTCGGCAAACAGTTTACGTACCACATCATCATCGCGCAGTTTCGCAAAAGCGCGTCGGCGATTGGCCACTGTATCCGTTTTAGCAAGCGTAATAAGCGGCTCAGCAAATCGTCGCAGCTCTTTCGCTTTGTACAGCCCGGTTTCAATGGCATCATGAGTAAACAGGGCGACCGCCAGATGCTTCATCGTCGCCTTCCTGTGGGCCATATCGCGGCCAAGCCGTCTACCAGATTTTCTGTGACGCATAATTTCTATCCTTCATCCGTATCGTCAACAACGTCTTCGTCGTCGGTTTCGGTTTCAGTTTCGTTTTCGGGCTCTTCCGTCTCGCCATCCGACTCGGTCTCCTCGACCGCGCCCGGGGTCCCGGCGCTACGCATGCCAAAACTCAATCCCAGCGTTTCCAGGATCGCCTTAAGCTCATCCAGAGATTTCCTGCCGAAGTTTTGATACTTCAGCATCTCGCTTTCCGTATGCGCCACCAGCTGGCC
>SLFT01000198.1 GCA_007124105.1 Candidatus Hydrogenedentota bacterium
CGTTTGGGCTTATGGACATTCTTGTTAACAACGCAGGCGGCGCACGATTCGCGCCCATCAACGAGATAACGCCAGAAACATGGCGCCATGTTTTTGACGTGAATGTACACAGCGCATTTTTGTTCATCCATGCGTTATTGCCCGTAATGATGGCGCGGCGAACAGGCCGCATCATTAACATATCAAGCGTTACCGGCCTGAAAGCGCTGCCCGAACAAAGCGCTTATGGCGCTGCCAAACACGCCCTCAACAGCCTCACCAAAAGCCTCAACCTGGAATTGCGCGATTACAATATTGCGGCGCACGCGATATGCCCCGGCGGTGTTGACACGCGGCTGTCGCGCGAGGCCATGCCCCATCGCGACAAAACCGATTGGATGACGCCCGAAGACATTGCCCAGACGGCGTTGTACCTGGCGACGCTCAGCCCGCGTGTTGCGGTGGATATTATCAGCATGCGCCGGTTTGCGAGCGAACCAATAGCATAACGTTATGAACGAAACGCCACGTCAGTACGAAGAAGACGACAGCCCGGAGCGGGAGTGCGATCTGTTGGCCATTTCGCCGGGTGTATATGCCCCCGACGGCGACCAGACCACCATCGAGGGCGTTGTGGATCGTATTGTGTATGAGAATCCGGAAACCGGTTTTTTCGTGGGCCGTCTGCGCGTGAGCGAACATGCCCCGCTCGTTTCCTTCGTAGGCGATCTGATGGCCATATCGCCCGGCGAAACAGTGCGCCTCAAGGGGTTCTGGGCGGACGACAAAAAATTTGGGAAACAATTTCGCGTCAACGGCTGTGAGACCATATTGCCCACATCCATACAGGGCATTGAGAAGTACCTGGGATCGGGCATTATCCCCGGCATCGGCCCGAATTACGCCAAGCGGCTTGCGAACGCTTTTGGTGTGGAAACGCTGAAGGTGATTGGCGAGCAACCGGAGCGGTTGCGCAGTGTGCCCGGCATCGGCAAGAAGCGGGCCGCGCAAATACGCAAGGCCTGGGACAGCCATCGAAACATTCAGTCCATCATGCTTTTCCTGCAAGGCCATGGGATCAGCGCGAACCAGGCCGTGCGCATCTATAAGCAGTACGGCGACGCTTCCGTGGCGCAACTGCGCGCAAACCCTTACGTGCTCGCCCGCGACATATCGGGTATAGGCTTCCTTGGCGCGGACCGTATCGCGCGACAGATGGGCATTGCCAAGGACGCACCGTATCGGCTGAAAGCGGGCATCCTGCATGCGTTGAACACTGCCGCCGCGCAAGGCCATGTATATTGCACGGGCGCGCAATTGCGCGAAACCGCTTCTGAATTACTCGGCATTCCTGATGCGGCGTTTCCTGAAATACTTGCGGACATGATGCAACACAAGGAACTTGTCCTCGAGGAAGACAGCTGGTATCTGCCGACCATGTATGGCGCGGAATCGGGCTGCGCCGCAAGCATCAAACGGCTGCTGCGCGCCCCACTCGAACAAGTGCCCATCAAAATCGAAAACGCGCTGCAATGGGTGGAGAAACGTGTGGGGTTGGCGCTGTCCCCGGAACAACGCGAAGCGATTCGGGTTGGCGTACACGCGAAAGTGATGGTGATTACCGGCGGCCCGGGCACGGGAAAAACAACGGTTATCAACAGTCTGCTGGCCATCCTCGAAAAAAAAGGACTTGCCTTTCTGCTTGCCGCGCCGACCGGCCGCGCGGCCAAACGGATGGAAGCGGCAACCGGCTGCGACGCCGGCACTATCCACCGACTGCTCGAGTTCAGCCCGAAAACAGGCGCCTTCCAGCGCAATGAAAACAATCCAATCAAAACCGATCTGCTGGTGCTGGATGAAGCGAGTATGCTGGACGTACAACTGGCCCACGCGCTTTTCCGCGCGTTGGAGCCCGGTACGCGCGTAATCCTTGTGGGCGATGTTGACCAATTGCCGTCGGTTGGCCCTGGCAACGTGCTTCTTGATATTATCGCGTCAGGCGTTGTGCCGGTGGTGCGCCTGAAAACGGTGTTTCGACAGGCCGCGCAAAGCGGCATCATCGCCAACGCCCATCGCATCAATAAAGGTGAAATGCCTGTCTTCAACGAACGCGATTTTTTTCTTATCGAGCGTTCAGACCCGCAAAAAGCCCTCGAGACCATTGTGGAGATTGTGAGCGAGCGGCTGCCGGCGCGGTTCCAACTGCATCCGTTGCGCGACATCCAGGCGCTGGCCCCCATGCGCCGCGGTCAAGCGGGCGTGGAAAGCATCAACCAGGCGCTGAAAGCCGCCATCAATGCAGAAGGCGCGCTTGTGCCAAAACGCAATTTTGGCGTGGGCGACAAGGTGATGCAGATGAAAAACAACTATGAACTGGACGTCTATAACGGCGACCTTGGCGTTGTCACAGTGATTGACGAGGACGCGGGCGAGATCGAAGTCTGTTTTGAAGACGACAGGCGCATTATTTACGCGTTTGACGAAACGGACGAACTTGTCCCGGCCTATTGCGCCACAGTACACAAGTCGCAGGGAAGCGAATATCCCGCCGTGGTTCTTTCGTTTCTGCCGCAGCATTATATGATGCTGCAACGAAATGTTCTGTACACGGCCATCACACGCGGCAAAAAACTGGTCGTTATTGTCGGCGCCGCCAAAGCCGTTGCCATGGCGGTCCATAACAGCAAACTCATGGAACGCAATACCAAACTTGCCGACCGTCTCCGCAACGCAATTAGCGCGTCCGCAAGACTATAGAATAGAGCGATACTGGCTGTTTGAATAGTCCTTTTCTCATTCGCGCCGTCGCGTATCTGCGTCCCGAGTTGCTCATGCCCGAGTCATACTGGCATTGATTGCGGGGTATTCTGGTATACTGATTGCGCGGGGGCTAAAACTATAATAGGCAATTTTCCTTGAAATCCTCCCGATACATGGCGTTATACTTGTGGGGAGAGTTTAACAGGACACATCACAGATTCTTCTGGGGGCTGCTGATGGCGGCATTGTAGTTGTTACAAACGCCAATCAATGCAGGCCCCGATTTTTATTACAACACTTTTGTAAAGGAACCGTGAACATGGATTTGTATGCCGCAATTGAAGAAAGGCGGGCAGTCAAACATTTCGATCCTCATTATGTGATGACCAGCGGCGAGGAAAAGGAGCTGTTGCGCCGTGCGCTGTTGTCGCCAACCTCCTTCAATATCCAGAACTGGCGGCTGGTCGCCGTGCGCGACGCTGAATTGCGACAGCAATTGCGCGAGGTTGCCTGGAACCAGGCGCAGGTAACCGATGCGTCCCTGCTGCTTGTCTTGTGCGCTGATTTGAAGTCCTGGGAAAAAGAGCCGCAACGGTACTGGCGCAACATGCCGCTGGAATTCCAGGATTTTATCCTGCCCGCGATTGACAATTTTTATCGTGGCCGCGATCAGGTGCAACGGGACGAAGCGATGCGTTCGTGCGGCATCATCGCGCAAACGCTCATGCTCGCTGCGAAAGCGATGGGCTATGATTCATGCCCAATGGTCGGCTTCGATTTTGAGGCGGTGGGAAAACTGATCCAATTGCCGGACGACCATGTTGTAAGCATGATGCTTGCCATCGGCAAAGCGACGGCGCCCGCAAACCCGCGCGGCGGCCAATTGCCGCTGGACGACATTTTGCTCACGGACCGTTTTTGACGCTTTGTTCGTCCGCATCGGCGTAGACCAGTTCAATAATCCTCTCGGCAATCGCTTCGGCGGCTTCAGGTCGCGCCAGTGGTTTTGCGGCGTCGCCCATTGCCGCAAGCCGCGACGGCTCGGAAAGCAATTGGCGCAGTAATTCCCCCAGGCGCTCTCCGGTACAGTCCTTGTCGAGCAGCACTACAGCCGCGCCCGCTGATTCAAAGGCGCGCGCGTTATGTTCCTGGTGGTTGTCTGCCGCGTAGGGAAATGGGATGAGTATGGACGGCTTGCCCATTACGGCCAATTCGGCAGTGGTCGAAGCGCCCGCCCGCGACACAATCAGGTCGGCGGCGGCGCAGGCGGCGGCCATATCCTCGATAAACGCATGTACCTGTGTTGGCGCGGATGCCTTTTCCGCGCGCAACCGCATTTGAATCGCTTCCTGTTTGCCCGCGCCCCAGATAAACTGGACTTCGTCATGAGCGAAGGCGTGAACAACTTCGCTCATGGCTTCATTGATTCTTCTGGCGCCCTGGCTGCCGCCGATAACCAGTACAACCGGCATATCAGGCGACAAGCCCAGAGCCTCTCGCGCTTGCGCCTGTTCCGGCGGCGTCAGGAACGCGGCCCGTACCGGATTGCCCACCACAGCGGCTTTCTCGGCAGGGAATGCGCCCACGGTGTCCGGAAAGCTCAGCAGTACCTGTGTTGCCTTATTCGCGCACACGCGGTTTGCCAGCCCGAGTCGTTTGTTTTGTTCATGCAGCACCGTGTGGATGCCCATGCGCTGCGCCGCCCATACAGCCGGCAGGCTGACATAGCCGCCGACGCCAAAGACCAGCTGTGGCCTGAAGACTTTGAGGTAAAACCACACACGAAACACCGACCAGGCAAGTTTCAGCGCAGTCAACAGCATACGCGGCGATTTGCTGCGCGTCCAGCCTTCGACGGGAATGGAACGAAAAGGCACGCTGTAGCGCCCCGCGACGCGCTCTTCCATGCCGCCTTTTTTCCCAACCCACTGCATGAGAAGACGCGGGTCGCGCCGGCGCAGTTCTTCTATAACCGCGGCGGCAGGCGAGGTATGACCGCCCGTACCGCCGCCGGTAATCATGATTCGCACAAGCAATACTCCATAGATTTCAGGCGTATGCGCGCCTTTGTTTACGTCACATCAATCGCGGTTGTCGCGCAACGCGAGCACCTCGTAAGCGCCCTCGGTCTGTTGTTTTCCTTTTAACGTCAAGTTCCCCAGCGGTACGCCCTCCACCCAGTCTTTCACGGCGTTCCAGGTTTGTTGGCCTACAACAACTTTTCCCGGCCCCGCCACATCGCAAAAGCGCTTGGCGATATTCACCCGGTCGCCGACCACTGTGAAATCCATGCGTTGGGGCGAGCCGATATAGCCGGCGATAACCTCGCCGGAATCAATGCCGATGCCAAAATGCAGCTGCGGCCGGTTGTCGGCGGCGCGCAGGGCGTTCATCTCTTCATTGCGCGCCTGCATATCGAGCCCGGCGCGCACCGCGCGATATTCTTCGTTGCCTACCGGAATCGGCGCTCCGAAGATGGCCATGATTTCATCGCCAATATACTTGTCAAGGGTTCCCTCGTGCGAAAATAGTATTTCCGTCATTGCCGTAAAGTGCTCATTCAACAACGTTACAAGGTCTTGCGGCGTGAGGTTCTCCGCAATTTCCGAGGAGCCGCGTATATCACAGAACATGGTAGTAACCTGCGTCTTCTGTCCGCCGAGCACAAGCGTCTGGGATTCGCTCATCAACTTTTCCACAAGGGCTGCGGGCAAAAAGCGCGCAAGATTTCCCCGGCGTTTCTCCGTATCAATCACCTTGTCGTGCAGGCGTACATTTTCAACGGCCATGGCCGCCTGCGACGCCAGCGACGCAAACAGTTCCAGGTCTTCCTCGTTGAAGCGCATTTCGGGACTGTTTGTATCCACATAAACAGAGCCCAGAATGCGGTTCTCGACTTTCAGCGGAACGCACATGGCGCTGCTGATGCGGTTCACAACAATGCTCTCGCGCATACCGAATTCTTCATTCGAGTCGCTGTCCGCCATTAATACCGGTTCGCCGTCAATCGCGGCGCGTCCCGCAATTCCCATGCTCGGCGAACTGGCGCCAAGCTCGCGACCCATCTGACGCGCTACCTGTACGGCCAGGGCTTCGGTCTTTTCGTCGCGCAACAAAATAAAACCGCGGTTCGCCTGCAACACCTCCATGATCGTATCAAGCATGTCCGACAAGCGCGTATGCAGATCGAAATTGGACGTGATAGCCTGACTCGCTTTATGCAGCGCCGCCAGGCGGCGATAGGCGCGACTCATGCGCACCAGTTCTTCGGGAGACGGCATTGCGGGGGATGCGGCGCTTACCCCGGCAGTTTCTGACGATGCCGAGCGCATGCCCATCATGGTCATATTCATGCCGACCCGGTCCATTTCAGCGCGAATGTCGTTTATGCTGTCCCTGAGCCTGCTGTCTATTTGCGTACCGGTGTGCGTGGTGTCTTTGCTGGCGACGCCATAACTGGTGTCGTCTCGAAAGAGAATCCGGCACTTGTTTCCCAGCCAGATTTCATCCAAATGTTTCAGGGTATGTTCAACGACCCGCTGCCGATTTACGTAAGTGCCGTTCAAACTCTTCTGGTCAACAATCACAGACGTATCGCCAATGCGCTTGATGTGGGCATGGTGACGCGATACCTCTTCCGCCGTCAGCACAATATCATTGTCGTCGGCGCGGCCCAGTGTAATTTTTGTGCTTCCAACAGGCGCGGTCATGGGCTCTGCGCCCGATTGTTCAATGACTAATTGCGGCATGGTTGGGTATCCCTCGTAATTGCTGAGCGTAATCATAGCAGGCGGTGCATTGCCTGTCAAATTGCGATGAGTGCCCCTGTCGCCCAATAATGCGCAAAAGGAGTTGGCGTTCAGAGTGATCGCCGAATACAAGGGGTATTTATTCGCCTTTTTGGCAATCTTTCAGGAGCGTTTGGCATTGCAGTGGCAATTTATGATATAATGCACCCAAGACTAACGTATATCGTTTTGAAATACCGCTGTTTTGGGACGGACTCGAAAGCGACATACCCGAGCGGCGACGGGACGAGGAAGGTACGGTTCGGACTATACGCGCCGCAACGGGCGCAGGTCGGGGGTTGACTTGCCGAACTGCCACGGTTGTTCACACACAAGCGCAACTGTCTGAGCGGTATTTTGGATGCGGGATCAGAACGCAAAAAAGGGGCTCGTAACGTAATTGGCAGTACCGCTTTTCTGGACACGCAAGCGCACCAAAAACTTGTGTACGGCCATTCCTTTAAGGATTACAACACAGGAGATTAATTATGAAACAACACGGCACAGAAGAAGCGACGGCGGACCCTATTGAGATACGTGAGAC